>JAIRXI010000278.1 GCA_031268395.1 Tannerella sp.
GAACTGCTGATTTCTTCAGTCGATTTTTCGGATGACGCCCAGCTTCCCTACTAAAAGGGATACACAAAGCAGACTGATCAGATAGGCTGCTCCGATATAGAGGAATACCGGCAGATAGGAATAGATGCCGATGGTGGTTCCGATCAGTTTCTGGGAGATGACACTTGTGATCCCGCCCAGGGTGCCGCCGATTCCGGTGATCGTGGCCTGCACCTTTTTCGGATATATTTCGGAGGGGATCGTGATGTTTGCCCACAGGCCGTGCGACAGGGTGATGGCCGATATGATCAGCACGGCGGCGGTGGTGGATACGTCGGAGAGCAGGCAGAAGCAGAGCGCGGGGATGAGGAGCGAAGCGAGCGTCATCACCGATTTGCGGGCTTTGTTCAGCGAGCAGCCGCAACGGGCGATCAGGAGGCGCGGCAGGGCGCCGCCCAGGATCGTGCCCGCGCCCATCGCCAGATAGGGCAGCCAGGCCGTGACGCCCAGTTCGGAGAGGGTGAGGCCCTGCGTGTCCTGCAGGTATTTCGGAATCCAGAACAGAATGAAATAGGTCACGGGATCGATAAAGATCCGGGCGGAAAAACATCCCCAGGTTTCTTTTTTCGAAAGCAGCCTTTTCAGCTTGACGGAAGATGCGGCGCCGGCTTCCGGCTGATCGTGTTCGTCTTGCAGTATCAGTTGCTTTTCGGCTTCCGTGATGCGCGGATGGTGCTGCGGGAGGTGGTACTGTTTTATCCAGAAAAACAGCCAGACGAATCCCAGCAGGCCGGTGGCAAGAAACGACACTCTCCATCCGAAAACGATGGCGAGAAAAGAAATGACGGGTACGGCGACGGCGCCCCCGATGGCCGTTCCGGCATTGAAGATGCCGATGGCCAGGGCGCGTTCCTTTACGGGAAACCATTCCGAACAGGCTTTTACGCCGGCCGGAAAGTTGGCCGATTCCGTGATCCCCAGCAAAAAACGGACGACGGAAAATTGCATGATGCTGCCGGCAAAAGCGTGCAGCATACTGACCAGCGACCAGCCGCCGGCAAAGAAGGCAAAGCCTTTCCGGGTGCCGATCCGGTCCACGATCCATCCGCTGAATGCATACATCAGCGTATAACTGAATATGAAAACGGCGGTAATGTCGGCATAGTTCGCATCCGACCAGCTGAACTCCGCCTTTATGGTATTGGCCAGCACCGCCAGCGCGTTCCGGTCCAGGCAGTTCAGCCCGGACACGAGACACAGCAGAAAGGCGATTCGCCAGCGTACGGTTTTATTCTTACACATGACAGAGGCTCATTTCAGGTCCGAAAAAGGATTGTAATGGCCGGCCTTTTCCCCGCTGCCACCCGTCCGTTTCAACATCAGCCGTTCGTCGACGTCTTCCTCCAGTCCGGCATTCAGGAGGTACTGTCCCTGCCGGACAAGCTCGCGGCGCAGGTCGGCGGGACTGATCTCGCGAACCGCCGTTCCGCTTCCGGCCAGCATCCCGGCGGCCACGCCCGCCCCCTGGCCGGCAGCCATGCAGGTGGCCATCACCCGTATGGAGCCGAAGGCCGCATGGGTGGCCGAAATACAGCGTCCGGCAACCAGCAGGTTGTGCATCCCCTGCGGCAGCAGGGCGCGGTACGGAATTTCATACACCGCCCGGCCCGAACCGGTGAAGAGCTGCGTCCTTCCGTGAGGCGGATGGATGTCAATGGCAAACGTCCCGCAGGAAATGCCGTCTTCAAAAGACCTCCCGCTCAGAATATCCTTTTCCGTCAGCGTATAATCGCCCTGTATCCGGCGTGTTTCCCTGATCCCGACCTGCATTCCCGTATCCACAATATGGGATGCGGCAAATCCGCCGATCTGTTTCTTCAGAAACGCATGAACCTGCAACACCTGTTTGCGAAGCATGATTTCCGCTCCGGTCAGGTTGCCGGCGTCTGTCCCGTCGATCTTTTGCAGTCGCGTGGTATTGACCGAAAACTGACCGTTCGGCAGTTCATACATCAGGATGCGCGGCGCCACTTCCGGATCCAGTTCTCCGGCACGGATGGCCTCCCCGACCAGTCCGTTCAGTCCCAGCAGCGCAAGGGCCTGCTGCCGGTCGATCTCGTCGTCGGAAGGACTGTCTTTCAGCAACTGCCGGTTTGTCTTCATCCACTGCCGCAGGGCGGGGAGGTCCACTCCGCCAACCCGGAAGTAAAGCGTCGCGGGCTGCATGGCTCCGTCTTCGTCCCGGCCGGCGGTGAAAGGCGCTCCCGCCAGGGCGGCCACGTCGGCATCGCCCGAACAGTCGATCACGTAGCGGGGACAGATGGCCTGGCGTCCCGATTTGTTTTCGATCATGATGCTGCGGATGAAACCGTCTTCCACCTGCGTGCCGACCACCAGACTGTGCAGGAGGATCTCCACGCCGGCTTCTTCCAGCATTTCGAAGAGGATCGCCCGGCAGCCTTCCGGGTCGAAAGGCGTCATGGAGGCGTTGTCGAAGGTCAGGTCCGTCACATGTCCCGGCGAAACGCCCCGGGCCGTCATCCGCCGCACCAGTTCTTCCGCAATGCCCTTAATAACCTGCCTGCCGTGAATGTCATGAAAGGTAAAGAACGGATTTACCATGGCGACGGTCATGTTTCCGCCCACAATTCCATATCTTTCTACCAGCAGGGTGTTGGCGCCCGTCCGTGCCGCGGCAATGGCCGCACCGATTCCTGCCGGGCCGGCCCCCGCCACCAGCACGTCAGGCGTGGCGATTACCGGCGTTTCTCTCTGTTTTTCTATTACATACTGCATATTACTGTTTATTGGAGGCTATTTCAAGCAGCCTGCTTTTGTTCTATAAAAAAGGATGGCGGACAGGGAAATTCCCGTCCGGACGGCGATCGTCGACATTGACGACAGCAAGAATCTGTCCGGATTGCAACCGTCGACATTGACGACGGTCGGAATACCGCAGGATTGTGACTGTCGACAGTGACGACGGTCGGAATATTGCCGAATTGCGACTGTCGACATTGACGACGGACAGAATACTT
>JAIRXI010000293.1 GCA_031268395.1 Tannerella sp.
TCCGTGAATCAGGATGCCATCATCAAAAGCAAAACGTATTGGGACAATATTAAAAAGGAAGCGGAGGAAGCGCGGGCTAAACTGGATCCGGATGATACGAAAACAAAGGCCAAATGGGATGAATATACGAAAAAAATTGCGGAGGCGGATGCGCAGTTGAAAAAATGGGAGACGTCCGGCGATTCCGTGGCGGCGAAGGCGCAGCGGGAGGCGAAGGAAGAGGCGAAAGCAATAAAACGCCGCAACGAAGAGCTTCTGGAAATGATGCGCAAAGCGCAGGCCGACCGGATCGCCCTGATGGAGGATGAAGAACAAAAGGAAATGGCCAAAATAGAAGATGCCTATACCAACGAAATCGCGGCCATTGAAAAGAAAATGGCCGAATGGAGCGAAGCACAGAAAGGGCCATTGACCGTCGAACAGACGGGGGCGTATGACGAAATGTATCAGGTAGCCTTCGACAAACGGATGAAGGCGGAGGCGGATTTTTACAAAAAACGGGATGAAAAAGCCGCCGAAGCCAATAACGAATATCTCCGGGAATACGGCAGTTACCAGGAAAAAATATTGGGTATCAATGAGTACTACAATAAAAAAATAGCTGAAGCGAAAAGCGACGAAGAGAAAAAGCTGTTGAATGCGCAACGCGACAGGGATATTTCCGAGACAAATGCGGAGTTGGCGAAAAAGTCAAAACTGTGGCAGAAGTTTTTCGGCGACCTGGAAAAACTCGGAAAGAAGTCCGTCCGGGAAATGATTGCACAAATCGAATTGCTTCTGCAATACGGGAACGGCGATTTGAAGGAATTGCCCGTTGAACTGGCGGAGAGTTTCGCCGGTCTGGACGACGGTTCGGAGAAGTCGCAGGAACTGATAAAAGAGTTAATTGCGCAACTGGAAAAACTGCGCAAGACGGAAAGAAAGATTGACGAGGTAAATCCGTTCAGGCGCATCATCGACGGTTTCGACGACCTGTCCAAAGCCGCCGGGGATTCCGGCAAGGAGATGGATGCCGTGAAGAATATCCTGTCCGGCTTCGGCGAGGCGGGCAGCATCTTTACGGAACTCGGTCAGGCGATGGAGGAGGCCGGGATGAAGGCAGGCAAAGTGGTTGTTGCCATCGGGGACGTAATAAGCAAGGCGGTTTCCATGGCGGGAGCGGGAGCGTCGATAGGCCAAGGCTGGGGGGCCGTGATAGGCGCGGTAGTCGGCGCGGCATCCGCACTGATACCCGCATTAGCCGGCTCGAAAGGATTATCGGAAGAAACACGTCATTATTACGAATCACTCATTGAGGTAACGGATGAATTGATAGATAAGCAACTCCAACTGGTTGACGCGGCAGCCGGAGCAACGGCTAAGGTTGCAGCCGAAAATGCAAAACTGCTGAATGAATTAAAAAGGGAACGTGTGAAGGAGGCGCTGGACACCTATTTGAGAGATTCCGGATGGAATTATCACAGTGAGGGGTATGAGTTCCAAAAAAGATTAATCAGCTATATTACTTCAAACGGCAAAATTTTGAACAGGGATTTATTTAATGCCGCTTATAAATCAATGGTGAATGCGTACGGACCCAGTAATGTCAAAGAATGGGATCTTTTAAGCCGGCAACTTGAATTTGGGAATCTTAAAATTGTATCCGAATTTCTTGATACGGCAGAACTGGAAAAAAACGGCATTAAAATAGCGGACATTCTAAGGGATACTGCCGGCACGCTTACAACTTATACCGCCGATCAATTGCGGGCATTAAAAACATATGGCATTGAAGTCTGGTCACTGCTGGATGATGAGACGCAGAAATACCTGGACAGCATCATTGAAATTGATGATTATATCAGGGAGATCGAAAGAAGAGAGAGGGAAGGGCTGACGGGTACCACCGAGGAGGCTGTTTCGGGCAGTCTGGACAAGCTGTACGCCGAGGCCGACCTGACGTTTGAAAAGATAGGGGAATCGTTTGAAGAACATATTAAAAAAGCGATTTTGAATATGGTCAGCAGGGATTCGCTCGGAAAAATACAGGACTGGTATGCCGGATTTGCAAAAGACATGGAAGACGGGATTCTCGACCCGGCGGAAGCGGAGAGTCTGCGCAAAAAATATAAGGAAATAGCCGAAAGCGGCAATGACACATATCAAAAAGCATTGGATTTAATCGGCATTACCATGGGGGAAGCCTCTTCAATGTCTCCCCTCGCCGGCGCCATCAAGGGAGCGAGCCAGGAGGAAATAAACGCCCTGACGGGGTATATGAACAATACGATGATTAACCAGCGTGAAGCGACGGAACTGATACGCGACCAGCTGATGTTCCTGGCCAATATCGACGGGAAACTGGGCGTTTCGAATAAATTTCTTGAAAGCATCGACGGCAAACTGACGCCCAAATCCGACCCGTTAAGGGCCATGGGGATAGGGTAGCGAAGGGCGGCCGGATGACGAAAGTTATTGTTTTTCTATCAACGAACGTATTATAACAATGCGCCATGATGTAATTTTACGCTGTCAAATCAATGTAATATGCGGATAGATTACGTATTTTCAGGCAGTACTTTTTCGGGTTACGGCGTATATGTCTCCAGGAGTACCGGATTGCTGGGTCGCCCCAGGCGGAAAGACCCGGAGATATACGAGTATCCGGGCGAGAGCGGGCATATCCCCGATCTTGCCACCGTCGTTTACGAACCCCGCCGGATAACGCTTGCCTGTTTTATCCTTGCGGCTTCGGCAAACGAAATCATATCCAGGTATGAGGCGTTCACCTCCTTTCTTTACGGCCAGACGGAAGTCTGCCCGCTGGCTATGCGGATTGACGGTTCCACCAAACTGTCCTTCAACTGCTACGTAAAGGAACTGTCGGACATCAGCAAACGGTTCCGGAGCGGGCGAAACGCGGGAGAGTTTACCATCACCTTTATAGAGCCGAAGCCTTATGAATAGTTTTGTCATTACGGCGCTCGACGGGACGACGTTTGATTTGTTCGATCCGCGCATTCCGTGCACGATAGAGGAGGGCAGTCAGCACTGCGGCCTTCAGGGCGTGGATACGCTTGCCGTAAAGGTGCGAAGCGCCCTCCCGCTGCCGCTTGCCGTCGGTGATTCGTGCTCCCTGTTCGGGAAAAGGTATTTCCTTAATACCGTGCCCCCGGTCACCAAGGCCGCGCCCCGAAAATTCGTGTACGAGCTTGTTTTCGAGGGGATACAGTACAGTCTGATGGACGTGCGGTTTCTGCTGCCGGAGGGTTCGGTCAGCGACAGCCTGACGGCAGACCTGGGCATGTTCCTGTCGGTACTGACGGACAATATCACGCGCGTAAAGGGGAACTGGACGCTGGGCGTCTTTCCGTCCGGAACGGAATACAAAACGCTGGTGTTCGACGGCGAAAACTGCCTTTCGGTGCTTCAGCAGATTTGCGAAGCATACGGGCAGGAGTTTGAGATCGAACAGGATGAAGGGATGAATATCCTGCATATCCGCAAGGCGGGACAGTCGTTGCCGTTTACGTTCAAATTCGGAAGCGCGGGCGGACTGTACAGCCTCACCCGGCAAAACGTGGATTCAAAAAATATTGTTACCCGCCTGTACGTGTATGGCGGGAGCAATAACCTTGCCAAGTACCGGCACGGCAAACTTTGCCTGCCGGGGAAAAGCAAAAACCAGTCGTATATCGAAGAGTCGAACGCGATTAATGCGTATGGCGTAAGGGAGAATATTCAGGTGTTCGGCGACATTTTCCCGAATCGCTACGGCGAGGTAACGGCTCCGGGCGACGATTATCTGTCGTTCGTGGATTCTACCATGAATTTCGACCTGAACGAAAAGGAGGCGGACGGTATCACTACCCGGTGGCTGATTGCCGACGTCACTGCAAAGGTGCATTTCAATACGGGCCGACTGGCCGGATACGAATTTGAGATACAGCGGGACGGGGGGTATGACCATGCCACAAAAACCGTTAAGCTTATCCCGTTCACGGATGAAAACGGGATGGAATTTCCGAGCAGAACGAACGCGGCCTTTCAACTGTCCGCGGGCGACAAATACTTTTTCAAGGACATCCGCCTGCCGGATCAGTATGTGACGGATGCGGAAAATGAACTGGCTGAAAAGGGGCAGGCGTTTTATGCGCAAAACAGCTACCCGCAAGTGACCTACGGTTTGAATATCCACGAACATTTTATTAAACAGTTTGCCGGAAGCGGTAATATCACCACTCTTTTCTCCGTGGGCGACTATATTCATGTGGTTGACCCGGATGTGGCGGTGGACCGGCATATTCGCATTGCGTCGTTTGAGCGCGATGTGCTGAAGCCTTATAAATACGTCCTTACCCTGGCGGATGTCGTCACGCGGGACGTGTTCACGCGCGCCATATCCGATGTGCTGGCCCTGGATCGCATCATCGCCATGAACAACCTCGCAGACCCTTCGCGTGCAAGGCGTGCCTGGCGTGCAAGTCAGGAGGTGCTGGCGATGGTGTTTGACCCGGAAGGCGACTATTACAGCGACCGGATCAAACCGCTGTCTATCGAGACGGGCATGTTGCAGGTGGGGGCGAAGTCCATGCAGTTTGTGCTGCGGAACATTATTTTCGAGCCGAATTATGAGGGCAATCCGAATGTCATGCACGTTACAGCCGGGCAGCTGATTCATTATGCCATTGAGGAGAGCATCAAAACATGGAATCTCGCGGAGGTGACGTTCAGTGAGATGGTCAGCAGTACGGCATATTATATCTATGCCCGCTGCCCAAAGGGGACTGACGCGGGAAGCGTCCTGCTGGATACGGTGCAAAGAAAAGTGGATTATGAGGCGGGTTACTACACTTTCCTGATAGGCGTACTTAACAGCGTGGAAACGGACGACGACGGAGGGCGACCGGCGCGGTTTGTCTCGCTGACATACGGAAGCTCCACTGTAAACGGGCGGTTCATAAGAACAGGTCGGATAGAAAGCAGCGGCGGCGGAACGGGATATATCGACCTTGACGCTCCCGACGGCATCGAAATCTCCGGCAAAACTGTCTTCCGTTCCGGATCTTCGGGCTACGACAATATCGTGGACAAACCGGATTTGACGCCTTATGACGAAGCGCTGAATTATGTGGACAATGTGTTGCCCGATACGCTGGAGCACATACAGAATCAGTTAGACAACGCTATTGAATCGTGGTTTTATCATTATGACCCGACGGTGTCAAACTATCCGGCGTCGGACTGGACGACGGGCGCGTTGAGGGAGGCTCATCTGGACGACACGTTCACGAACCTGGACAGCGGTCAGTCGTGGCGATTCACGAAGGATGCGGGGGGCGTCTATTCCTGGACGCTGATGGCGGACACGGCGGCATCGCGCGCGCTGGTGCTGGCAGGTCAGGCAAAGGACACGGCAGACGGGAAGCGTCGCAGCTTCGTGTCGCAGCCCTATCCCCCCTACGACGCGGGCGATTTGTGGGTACAGGG
>JAIRXI010000305.1 GCA_031268395.1 Tannerella sp.
AGCCCCTGTGCAAACAGTGAAATGCTGCCTGCCACGCAGAGCAGACTTGAAAGCAACAGTTTTTTGTTCATAAGACGTTTGGAATTTATAGTGAATAACCGTTCGCTGTTTATATACTGTTTATCTTAGGAGCTGCCTTTTGTTGCTATCTGTTCCGCATTTCAATCTCATACGTTTTCCCCTTCTCCGTCATAAAGTCGACCGTATGCCAGTTTCCTGCGGGGAGTTCCGTCAGCGTGGCGCCGCCCGGGATCTGCGGTTTCCCGGGATCGATGAAGCCGAACAGCGGATTCGGGTTTGCCCCCTGCGCCTCCCTTATCTGCACGTTTCGCGCCGAAACGGGTACGGATGCACGCAAACGGCAATTGCCCCCCAGCGACGAGGTGATACGGGCTTTCGAGAGCTGTCCGTTTTCCCATTCGAGGTCGACGGTGAACCCGCCGCGCGTTTTCAGTCCGGTGACTTTCCCGTCGGGCCAGGCCGACGGCAATGCCGGCAGCAAATGGATAAACCCTGCATGGCTCTGGAGCAGCATTTCCGCCACGCCTGCCGTAAAGCCGAAATTGGCGTCTATCTGGTACGCACCCGATTCCCACAAATTGGGATGCAGGTTTCCGCTTTTCCTGTTTTCTCCGTTCCCGCAAAACGGGGGCGTCAATAACGTTCGCACAAAATGATACGCCTGCTCTCCGTCCAGCAGCCTGGCCCATATATTCATCCGCCATGCGCCCGACCATCCTCCGCCTCCGTTTCTTGTTTCCATCGTCCGGCGTACGGCACGGAACAGTTCCGGTGTATGGTCGAAGGTTATCTGATTGCCGGGATAGAACACATATACGTGCGACAAATGCCGGTGTGTCGGTTCCGGCTCTTCAAAATCCTGCTGCCATTCCTGCAGCTGCCCCTGCGCGCCGATGCGATAAGGTAACAGTTTCGACAGTTTATCCTGCAATACTTTCCGAAATGCCGGATCGACGGCCAGCGTTTCGGAGGCCTCCGCCGTCCGGGTAAAGAGTTCGCGGATCATGGCCATGTCCATCGTCCCGCCCATACCGACGGAAGCCGTTTTGCCCTCTTTTGTATAGAAGGTGTTTTCGGGCGAGGTGCTGACCGGCGTTACCAGAAATCCTTCGCCGTTGTCTACGAGCCAGTCGACATAAAATTCCGCCGCGCCTTTCATCAGAGGGTAGGCTTCGTTGCGCAGAAACAGGGTGTCGCCGGAAAAGAGGTAATGTTCCCACAAATGACTGCACAGCCACGGCCCGACCATGGGCCAGTAGGAGGCCATCGGATGGCCGTCGTTCGGAAAGGTCTCACGCCAGATAGCCACATTGTGATGTCCCACCCAGCCTTTGCGGTGATACATGCCGGCTGCCGTTTCGGCCCCCGTAACCGCTATTTCTTTAACCATCCGGAAGAGTGGCTGCTGACACTCGGAAAGGTTGGTCAGTTCGGCCGGCCAGTAGTTCATTTCGGTATTGATATTTATCGTGTAGGCGCCGTTCCAGGGAGGGATCACCTGGTCGTTCCAGATCCCCTGCAGGTTCAGCGGCTGACCGCCGGGACGCGAACCGCTGATCATCAGGTAGCGGCCATACTGAAATACGAGTGCAGCCAGGCCGCCGTCGGGCGTTTCTGCATTCCGGCAGATGCGTTCGTCCGTCGGCAGTGCAGACTGTTCCGGCGTAACGGGCAGTTCAAGGGACACGCGATGGAACAGCGAGCGGTAATCGTCCACATGCCTTGTTTTTAATTTCTCATAGGATAGGCCCTCCACGCGGTGCAGCGTTTCTTCGGCGATCCCGACCGCATCGGCGCCTTCGCGCGAGGGGCTTTTGTCGAATCCGTTGAAACTGGTGGCCGAAGAGAGGACGAGTATGATTTCGTCCGTATCGAAGATGCGCAGTCCCTGATCGGTCGCGATCATTTTCGCACCGGGCGCGATGGCTTTCACGCGGGTTTCAAAAAAGGTACCCTTGCCGTCTATTTCATCGCCATACAGCACCTGTTTGTCAAACCTGCGGCTTCCGTCGGGGTTGAACAGTTCGGGATGCCTGTCCTGAAAGCCCCACTTCTCAAGCTGTTCCAGCGTGCGCCGTTCGGCATATCCGGGCGCCTGTCCGCTCATGGAGATCCGGCCTTCGGGCGAGACCTTCTGTGTGGCGGTCGGATGAACGGACGAAAGCGAAGTGATGATGTCCAGTCCGTTCTTTCGGTCGCTGCGCAGGCGCATGACAATGACGTCGTCCGGGTGCGAAGCAAACAGTTCCCGCGTATAGCCCGTGCCGTTTTGTGCATAACTGATACGGTGAACCGCATTGGCGATGTCCAGTTCACGCCTGTAACCGGTGATCTCGCCCTCCGCATTGCTCCGGATATGCCAGTCTCCCAGCGGCTGATAATTCTGATGCAGGCGCCCCATCCAGTTTTTCAGCAGGAAGTCGGTGGCTTCCGCATATTTTTCCGCACGCAGCATGGCAACAACTTCGTCATACGTTTTTGTAAGATCCAGGTCTTTCCATGCGGTCGAAGGCTCTCCGCTGTAGAGTGTGTTGTCGTTCAGTTGCAGCAGTTCGTCGTCCGGTTGCCCGTAGATCATGGCGCCCAGGTGTCCGTTGCCGACCGGCAGCGCTTCGTACCAGCCGGATGCGGGCTGATTATACCAGACGGACAGCGGCGTCTTTTCTTCCCGGACGCAACCGGAAAGAAGCAGCAGCACAGCGCTGCCATACCATATAAGGTCTCTTTTTCTCATAACTTTCTTTCTGTTTTAAAATTGCAATTCTTTTTTGAGATCATCAAAAATCTCTCTCCATCTTTTTTCGTAATTTTTCGTGGAAATATCTGTCAGCAAAGCATAAGTAGAGGAATTATAGAAAAGGTCTGCAGCGACCGTTTCGGAAAGATCACATTCGGCAACAAGGGCTTCCACTATATGTTCACTCGTTTCTTCAATGCGCGTAACGCCGCAAAAATCGGTCTGTTCAAGCATAAGTAACGATTTGAAAGTACAGAAGCATATTTGATGCGTAGGCGCGTGATAACGCAATTCGTCGAGAAAATCTTTTTTGGTTATATCGCCACGCAGATAAGCGTCAATGCGTGCCGTGACTTTGTCGTCAGCAACAGGCCCCTCCACAATGTCGTAATCATGAGCAGGAATGGGCGAATCGAAATTCCGGTTGAGCACGACAAAATCCAGCCATGCTTCGCTGTAATCATCAAACCGTAATGTCCTGTATTTTTTATCCGCAAAAGCGCTTTCAAAAAAGGTAAACTCAGTCACTGTGCCATTCACATGAAACTTTCGCCCCATGCGGTTTGCCCATGTAACAGCCTGTTTGCGAATCCCGGTGACATAAAATCCCTGTCCGAAATCTTTGCGGGGTTCGCACTTGCTTAAATCAATCCCGTCGATTTTAAGGTAGCTGCCATGATACACTTTCATTTATCTCAATCCTCCGTTTTCGTAACATACTTCGTACAAATCCTGCAAGGCGTAAAACTTATTGTCGGTATGCAGCGCCCACCAGTGGTCATACAGATAATCAAGCCCGCCATATTTTTTCAGATACCGGTAAGCTTCCGGCATTGGCATCTTGTATGCCAGCGCAAACTCCGTGATGATGTACGTGATGAAACTGATTTTGTTGCTTGCTTCCCTGTCCAAAGTCTTTTCCGCAATTACTTTTTCCATTTTATAATCATTGCATTAATTGTGTACAAAGATATATTTTTTTCTCATCAAAAAGCGGATTATGCAAAAGGGGACTGAAAAGTTTCCGGTTCTTTCGCATAATCCGCCTAAGGATCAGTTTGTATACCCCGGATTCTGTTCCATGACGGCATCAATATTCCGCTCAATCTCCGCGAAGGGGATCGGCCAGAGGTTGTGATAGTCCTGTATGGACGTCCCGGTCGATTCGTAGATCCGTCCTGCCAGGCCGGTATACGTGACGTTGTACTTGCGCGTCCGGTCAACCAGTTTGCCCAGGCGGCACAGCGTCACCATGCGCATTTCCTCGTAGTACAGTTCCCGCAGCCGTTCGTCCAGCAGATAGTCAATGTCCACTTCGGAAGGATCGACCGGCGCGGCCTGCGCGCGTGCCCGCACCGTGTTGATGTCGGCTGCCGCCGCGTTCCGGTCATTCTTCCCCAGATGGGCCTCCGCACGTAACAAATAAGTCTCGGCCAGCCGGCACATATACTGGTCGCGGAAGGAGTTGTTGGCGCTGGCCGTCACTACATGCTCGCCGAACGCCGTCAACACAGGACTCCCGTTGGCGTCTCTCACGTAAAAATCTTCCGGAATATCACCCATGACTTTCGTCATGACGAACGGGAACCATTGCCTGACGGGGTCGGCCTGCACGGAATAGCCGTCGGCCACGAACCATTTCCCGAAGGCGGGCGAAGCTTCGTTTTCGATCCGGAAATCGCGTATGATATTGTGTTCCGAGATACGCATGTCACTGGCATCGCCTTCCCATATCCCGTAAATCACATGCAACGTCGGCTGCATCCAGGCAACGCTCCGGCCACCCTTTTCGGCCGTCAGCTGGAACGCTGTGACGGTGACGTCGCCTTCCGTCACAGTGATGTTCTGATAGAAGGGATTCATCTTCCAGGGCCACATGTCGCCTCCCGTGGATGCCGGGTTCAGATAATCGTACTGCACGGCCCAGAGCGTTTCGCGGTTACCCGAACTGCGATTGATGTTGCCCGTTTTGAAGAGGTCGGAATAGGCGTCGCCCGGCTGGTCGAGTTTCGTGCCGAAACGCCCGGTCATCAGCTGCACGGCCGGATAGTCGATCACGTCGGTGGCCGTACTGATGGCGCGGTCGTAGTCGCCCAGCGAAATGCAGATTTCCGCCAGCAGGTGCTGTGCCATCTGTTTGGAAATCTTCCCGTCCTTTACGGCGTCGATGTTGCCCAGCAGCGGAACGGCTTCTTCCAAGTCGTTTTTCGCCTGCGTATACGTTTCTTCGCGGGTAGTCCTGACGAAATCGCGGCGCGGCGCCGTAATTTCTTCCGTCACCAGCGGCACGCCGCCAAACAGGTTGGCCAGCATCCGGTACCCAAAGGCGCGGAAAAACAGCGCCTCGCCCCGCATCACGTTTTTATCGGCGTCCGGTATGTCGGCGTTCCCGATGCGCGTCAGGATCAGGTTCGCCTGATTGACGATGCCGTACAGTTTGTTCCACAGGTCCCTTACCATTCCGTTGCTCGGAATCATGGTAGCCGAATAGGTGTTCAGTCTGGCTACGTCGGCCGAGCAAAACCCGAGGTCGGTACCGTGGAAAAGGGAAAACATATCATCTCCGGTAGAATAAAAAATCATGTCTCCCGGTCTTTTGTACAGTATGTTGACTGCCGCCTGGAAATCGGAAGCCGTCACCAGTGAATTTTCCGCCGTATAGATGGCCAGCGGCTTTTCTTCCAGGAATTTGTTTTCGTCGCAGGATGCAAGGGCAAACAGTGCAGCCAGCATAAACATCCCTGCCGTTCTAAAAATTGTCTTCATATTTCTCGCGTTTTAAAATTCAAAATTAATACCTGTCGAATACGTTCTCAGCAGCGGATATTCGCCGCCCAGTCCCGAACTGGTTTCCGGATCCCAGCCGTCCCAGTCAGTAAGGGTAAAGAGATTGGTCCCGGTCACATAGACCTTGAAATTGTTGATACCGATTTTCTTCAGGAGCGTCGAAGGCGCCCGCCAGGAAAGCGTCAGGTTCTGCAACCGAACAAAACTGCGCTGGATATAGGGTGAATAGGCTGTACCCAGCGCCGGTGAAAATTCGCCGATCTGCCGGTAGCGCGCGTTCGGATTTTCCGGCGTCCAGTAGTCCCACTTGAAACTGTTGTTCTGGTAAATATTGTCGGGATTGGCCAGTCCACTGCCGGGCTGTGCATAATAATAATCCTTTCCGCCCTGAATCGAATTGATAAATGCCTTCAGTTCCCAGTCCCTGTAACGCAGCACGTTTTCGATGCCGAACCGGTACGATGGCTCGGTATAGCCGAGGATGATGCGGTCTTCCCCGGCCGTGTAGTTCCCGTCGCCGTTCTGATCCTTCACTTTATAAGTCCCGTAGGTGAATCCTTCCGGGATGATGCCCGCCTGACGGTCGGCCAGCTGCCACATGCCGGTCTGCTCGAAATCGTACGCCACGCCGTAGGGATGATCGATAAAGATCTTGCTTGCCACAAGGTCGTCTTCCCGTCCGTCGCCGTCGTTGTCGATCCCGTGGATGCTGACCACCTTATTCCTGTTCAGCGAATAGTTGAAAGTCAGCGTCCAGCTGAAATCCTTCGTCTGTACCGGGATACCGGTCAGGTTCAGATCCGTTCCCCGGTTGGCCAGTTTGCCGATGTTGGTGGGGATCGAACCGATGCCGTTGTTCAGCACGGGAATGTCGATGTTGTAGAGCAGGTTATACGTACTGGAACGGTAATACTCCAGCGTGCCGGCGAACCGTCCGTTCAGCACGCTGAAATCCAGCGCGGTGTTGAACGTAGTCGTCGTCTCCCATTTCAGGTTTTCGTTCGCCATGGCGCTGATGTAAATCCCTTTTTCAGCCGGGGCGCCGTCGCCGTAGAGATAGGCGTTGTTGGACGCCATCCTGGCCAGCGTCTGGTAGCGCGACACGGTGCGGTTGCCATTGGCGCCGTAGGACAGGCGCAGTTTCAGGTTGTCGATCCATGTGACGTTGTCTTTCAGGAACGATTCTTCGCTCAGCGTCCATGCCGCGGCGGCGGAGGGAAAGAGCGCAAACTTGTTGCTTTTGCCGAAGCCGGAGAATCCGTCGCGGCGCAGGGTACCGGTGAAACTGTAACGGCCATTATACGTGTATCCCAGGCGCAGCATGGCGTAGAGGCTGGATTCTTCCCAGGCATCGGACGAGACTGTCTGCCGGCTGGCGTTGGCGGCGCCCAGGTAGTTGTAGCCCAGTACGTCGTTGGCAAAGTCCGAGCCGCTGGCGTTGGTTCTTTCCCACGACCGCTTTTCCACGCCGTACACCAGCGTGGAGTTGATGTCGTGCCGGCCAAACGTCTGCTTGTAGGTCAGGATGTTATCGGCCGTCCAGTTATACTGGCTGTCGTTCTGCTTGTTTCCCGATCCAAGCAGGTCGGCTCCCCAGGGATTGAACGTGAAATCTTTGTCATTAATCAGGTTTTGCGAAAAGTTCAGGCGGTAGTTCAACCCTTTGACAAACGGAATATCAACGTCGGCATAAAAATTGCCGAAAAAATTGTAGCGTTTGTCCAGATTATCCTGTTGTCTCGACAGCGCCGGATTCAGCGAATTCTTGTAGGGATAAATGATATATTCGCCGGTCTGCGGATCAATTTCGGGACAGACGGGCGGCAGGCCGCCGCCCACGCTTGCAATGCCCGACCAGTCGCTCAGCGTGAAAAAGGTCTGGGCGCCGATTTTCAGCCAGTCGGTGACCTTCGTGTCCAGATTCAGCCGGATGTTGTAGCGTTTGTACGTGTCGTTGATCACCAGATTCTGCTGGTCGGTCAGTCCGACGGACATGTAATAGTTGCTCAGTTCGCTCCGCCCCCTGACGCTCAGGTTGTGCATCTGGATATAGGGCTGATCGTTAGTGCCCAGGTTCCACCAGTCGGTATCCGTGCCGTTCAGGTATCCGTTGACGGCATTGGCGTCCATCAGGTGTTTGGCGGCGTCCCACGACGGATTGGGCTGCAGCAGGTCTGCCCCGGTACGGCTTTCTTCCAGGAAACGGTCGGCCACCAGCTGCAGGAATCCTTCCCGGTTCATTGGTCGCATTTTCTGGTTCGTCGATTCCTGGAGCGTATAGGAGCCGCTGTATTCAATCATGGGTTTCGTCATCGCTTTGACAGTTTTGGAGGTGATCAGCATCACGCCGTTGCTGGCCTCCGAACCGTAGATGGCGGCGGCGCTGGCGTCTTTCAGGATGTCGACGGACTCAATGTCGTTCGGATTGAGGTCCACCATGCTGCCGCGGTAGATGATCCCGTCGAGCACGATCAGCGGCGAGGTGCCCCCGGAGATCGACGTCCGTCCGCGAATCGAGATGCCGGGATCGGTACCGGCCTGCGTCACCGCGCCCACGTTCAGTCCGGGCACCGTGCCCTGGAGCGACTGTCCGAGGCTGACATTCGGCGATTCCTGCAGCCGGGACAGGTCAGCGCGGACGACGGAGCCGGTCAGGTCTTTTCTCCGGGCCGTACCGTA
>JAIRXI010000352.1 GCA_031268395.1 Tannerella sp.
ATCCAGATCATGAAGGATGGAATCCGTTACCTGGCTGCGGGGCATCCGGGGGGCAAAAAGCGTTTCGGAATCCATGTTGACGGTGGTCGAAGACCACGGTACATCACCAAATGTGCGCAACTTGCGGAAATAGAAGATCGCACGAAAAAAAAGCGTTTCCCCAACATACGGACGGATGTTTTCCCAAGGCGCCGCCACTGCCTGATAATGATCCATGAAATAGTTGATATCTCGCAGAAGTCCCCAGTCACCTGACGACCAGCCTCCTCCGGAAGCCGGCAAGGTGTTTTCACCGTTCATCCGCCGGTTATAGTCAATCGGGATGTAAGTATCACTCCCGCCGTCGGCATCCGAGCCGTAACGCCCCTGACTAAACCATTCACCCTGATAGCGGGTCAACAAACCGTCCTGATTATAGAAGTTGTTTACATAGACTTTCAAATCATTTTCCGATTTCCAGAAATTGGCATCACTGAGATTGAGTAAGGGAGCGCGTTCCAGAAAATCGTCATTACATGACGGGAGCCAGATCACAAGCCCCGTCAACATCATAATTATATACTTATACTTTTTCATTTTTTTTACTGTTTAAGAGTTCATTAAAAAGTGATATTCAGACCGCAGGCCCAAGTACGTTGCAACGGATAGACTTTCCCGTCCGCTCCGAGATAAAACCCTGTTGTATTCGAAAATTCGGGGTCCATCGTCTTAATCATGCGGGTCGCAGTCGCCAGATTTTCCACATTGACGAACAGCCGGAGCTTTTGGCAATTTAACTTGTCGAGCAGAGAAGCAGGCAGGCTGTATCCCAACTGGAGATTTTTTATACGCAGATAAGCCGCATTCATCAGATAGCGCGACTGGCTTTGCTTGTTCTTGTTCATTTCGGCCGTGGTAAAATAAAATTTGGGATAATATCCGTCAGGATTGCTTTCGCTCCACCGGTCGTGCTGCTGTACAAATCCGGTACTTTGCGCCGGGTCGCCGGTCACGCCCCAGAAATAGTTGCTCATGTGACTGGTAGCATCCGGCGCCGCGTCGCGCTTGCCTATCCCCTGAAAGAATACGGCCAGGTCAAACCCCCTGTATTCGACATTCAGATTCAGACCGAATGAAAAACGCGGAGTCGAGTTCCCGATCACTGTCCGGTCGCCCGGATTGTCAAGGGTATAGTCTCCCCAGTCAATCACGCCGTTCCCGTCCAGATCCGCGTAGCGTACATCTCCCGGCATCCACCGGCTGTAAAGCCGCTCCTGGGAGGGCGCCGAGGCGATTTCTTCCTCCGACTGGAACAGTCCGTACGTTTCATACCCCCAAAGCTCTCCGATTTGCTGGCCGACATGCCAGGTACCGATCAGTCCGTTCGGATTCGGATATCTGGTCACCACGCTTCGATAGTCGCTCAATACGGCGTTTGCGCCGAAACTGAAGTCCTTTGTCCGGTGCTGCATGCCGACCGTTAATTCAAACCCTTCTGTTTTCATGGCGGCGGTATTCGTCTGCGGGGCGGATGTGCCCAAAAACGCAGGCAAGGCTTCGGACGGACCTGCGTAATCGTTCATCTTGCGCCGATACCAGTCGAAACTGACATTCAAGCGGTTGGAGAGGAAGGAGAGGTCAGCTCCGAAATCCAGCGTCGTCGCAGTGACCCAGGTCAGAGAGGTATTGACCAGCGACGGCTGACTGATATACGATTCCCGGCCGCCGCTGAAAAGGTAATTGCTTGATGTGGGGCTCTGGGTATTCAGAGAAGGATAGAAGGGATAATAGCTGCCCGTAAATCCCTGATCGCCTAATTGACCGTACGTGGCGCGAATTTTCAATGAATTGACGATCGACTCAAGCGGTTTCCAGAACGACTCTTTCGAGGGTATCCATGCTGCGGATACACCCGGGTAGAATTTATTGCGTACTCCCTTCAAAAACCTGGAAGTGCCGTCATACCGGCCGTTGAACTCAAACAGGTATTTTTCCCTGTAATTGTAATTGATACGTCCGAATCCTCCGCGAATGGCCAGCTGGGAGGCGCCGTCACCGAGGCTTGGCGGAGCGCCGTAGGTCAGCGACAGGGCGGGCAGTTCGTTGGAATACAGGTAATTATTGCTTCCGGAAACCGACAGATTATCATACAGTTCCTGGGTGAATCCGGCCGTCGCTTTGAAATAATGACTTTCCATCTGTTTTTCATACGATGTGAAAACATTCACCGTATGATGTTGATTCCGGTCGAAGGAACGGGAAAATGAGCTCGGCGATCCCAGACTCACAAAAGTGACTCCGCTGGGTCGGATCCCGTAAATCTCCTTTACATGGTCGGAACTGTTCACATAGACGCCGTCGTATGTATAATTGGCGGTAATGTCCCATCCTGCCAGCGGGTGGAGCACAAATTCGCCGGTTAATACGGCATTGTCACGGGTTTGCTTGTTCCGTCCCGCCTGTTCTAAAAATTCAACGACAACGTATTTATCTCCATTGGGATAAATATAGGGATCATAAGGATCAAGCCTGCCTATCCAGTGTATCAAATTTCTAGTCTCGTTTACACTATAACCAGTTGCGGTGGCATCGGTCTCTCCACGGGAAAAAGCTCCTCTGAAGCTGAAAGTTAACCAGCCGGTCAAATCGGAAGACAGATTGGCGCGCACATTGTACCGCTGATACTTGTCTTTCATATAATTATACAAACCGTCCTGCTGCAGATAGCCCAAACCGATATAATAGTTAGCCCTGCCGCCGCTTCCGGATACGCCTACATTATGTTGCTGGCTGAAAGATGCATCTTTGAAAAAAATCTCATACCAGTCGTTGTCGGCATTTCCTCCCATCCATCCGTCCGTGCCCGGTGTAGGATTTACGATGGTCTGATCGGTGATTTTCCCGTCCCGATAATCCCTGATCCGTTGCATCTGTTCGTCGGAAACTCTGGCTGCCATGCCGGAATTGGCCGCCGCTTCGTTAAAGAAATTGGCAAAATCCAGCGAGTTCATCATTTTGGGGAGGTTGATAGGCTGGGCAAAGCCGAAATTATTGTTATAGGTAATCGCGGGCTTTTGTCCGGCCTGTCCCCTTTTGGTCGTAATGAGAATCACTCCGTAAGGCGCGCTGGAACCGTAGATGGCGGCGGAAGCAGCGTCCTTTAAGACGGAGATGTTTTCCACATCGTTCATGTTAATGCTGTTAAGGTCTCCTCCCTGAATCCCGTCAATGACGATCAACGGAGCTGCGGCGGAACCGAAACCCGTATATCCGCGAAGGTTGATCGAAGGCGTGGAACCGGGAGCGCCTCCGTTTGCCGACGTGATATTCAGGTTGGCCACCTGTCCCTGCAATGCCTGGGAAATGTTCGTGACCGAACGGTTTTCCAGCACATCACCCTTCACCTGCGCCACGGCGCCGGTCAGGTTCACCTTCTTCTGCGTGCCGTAACCGACGACGACCACCTCTTCCAGTGTTTTCCTGTCTTCTTCCAGTGTAATGGAAAATTTGGTGTTATTACCAACAGGCGCTTCTTTCTTCACATAGCCGATGTAGCTTATTTCCAGCACGGCGCCGGGCGATACGCTGAAGGCAAAACTGCCGTCTGCGTTCGTAATCGTACCGTTCGCCGTCCCTTTTTCCACCACATTCGCTCCAATAACAGGTTCTCCGCCGGCGTCGACCACAGTCCCGGTGATTTCACGTTTTGCCTGCTCCGTCTCCGATACGCGCAGACCCGTATCTTCCGCAAATGCAAAAGATGAGGAAATAGCAATTGTCAGCAACATAAAAAATGTTCGCACGAC
>JAIRXI010000355.1 GCA_031268395.1 Tannerella sp.
CATTCCGAAACGCCGGAATTTGAAATTATCACGCAATTCCCCTACGATGACGGCACGCAGATGCCGGGCGGCGCATTGATCCCTCAACCGGGCGACGAATATATCCTCTACAATATCCGGATGCCGGAGGAATATTACCGGATCGCCGAAGCGGAATTTGCACAGGCCGTCGCGGACTATATGGAGAAGAATAAATCGGATAAAACCGTGTACAAAGCCCCGACCGACTACATTGACCTGGAAAATCGCCGCATTGAACTTACGCTCGGTCAAACGATTCGACTGGAGAGCGCCGAATTTTTCCCGGAAACCGGGTACCGCTTGAGCCGGATTTCCCGGATAACGCGCAAGGTGAACAATCCCCTGCAAGCCGATATTGAGATATCCGACACCGTCGACCGGGGCAAGATGGCCGCACTGGAAGGGAGCATCGACCAGGCAACCCGCTACGTCAAAACCTCTTTGGGCGGACTGCCGGACATTATTAAAAGCTGGGAAGGCACATTGCCGACGGATACGAATTTGCTTTCCGCCCGCGCCACCCTTCTGAAAATAGTGCAGGCCATCGGGAACTATGCAAAGGAAGTTGGCGGGAAGTTTTTACGAAAAGACATTCACGATACGGCGGAAGAGTTGTTGACGTTCCTCAAAGGCATTGAAGTCTTCGGCGAGGCTATTGTGGCGGTATTGAAAGTGGATGGGGAGGCCGTCTTCCGGGACGTATTATCGTCCGGCGACTTCACCTCAGGCTTCCCCGGCGGTACCGGCTGGGCGTTGTTTTGGAAAGAAATCCTTAATGCAGCCGGACAAACAAGCCGCAAGGCCGTGATGGAACTGGACGAGGTGACGGTTCGCTCCGCCATGCGGGTGTACGAGTTGATTATCTCGCAACTGTCCGGAGAAAACGGAACGCGGATCACCAGCGACATGATGCGCGTTCATTCGATTGACCCCCCGACAAGAACCCTTTATCTGGACACGGAAAAAGGCGTACTGTACAACCCTTTCCGGCAAGGCGATATCCTGATGGCCCGGCAGTTCTCTCCCGACGGCGGCGGCAGGGCCTATGAACTGCGGGTGGAAACCGCCACCGTGGGCGCTATGGCGGAGGGCGAAGACCGCATAGACGCCATTAGCTATTCTCATTTCACGGGCAGTGAAAACGACGTCCGGCCCCGCGATATACTCACGCGCGTCGACTCGGTAAGCAACGCGGATCGAAAAGGAATCATTAAGACCACCAGCGTCGAGAACGGAGCGCCCTACATGGATGTGCTGTACGGCATGAAAACCGACCCCGACAATGCCCTGAAAGTCCGTCTGGGACGACTGTCAGGCATTATAAGCCATCTGTGGGGGCAGCTGAAGGGCTACGGACTGTACGGCGAAAACGCTTACCTTACCGGCGAATTTCGCCTGAAAACAGGCGAGGATGTCCGGACGCGATTCGAGGTCATGGAAGGCAAGCTGCAAAGCGCCATGCAAAGCGTCGTTACCACCCTGAGCGAGAAAGACAATTACCTGAAGAACGCGACCTTCAGGAACGATATGGAGTTCTGGGATCGCGAACACGACATTCGGCTCTATGACATCGGCGGCGACCCGATTGACCTCAATGTCAATTTTTTCTCCGAGAAAAACAAAATAGCCGATATTGATTCCTTCGACGGCCGATACATGCTACGCATAAGAGACAGTTACATCCGGCAACCCAATGTCGATATTACCAAGCCGGAAGAAGACGATACGATTTACCTGACCATCCGGTACTATTGTACCGAGGCCGGACGTTAACCAATATGCCAACGTCGCGAACTGCACACGAATCGCGAATCGCTGTTATGGAAAAACAGATTTATGCTATGACAGGCGCGAATAACAACTGGAACACCTTGAATAAATTTGAATGTTACAACCCCGAAGCCAATACCTGGACAGCGTTGCTGAACAAAGAGGAAACAACGAGCGGTAGCGTATGCGAAGCTGTTGACGGTAAACTCTACGTGATTGGCGGTTATGGCGCAGGCGCTGTCAGCGCTAAAGCGGAATCTTTTAATCCCGGATTTCCATCCCGCAAATGGTATTCGCAGGGGAAAGTGGGGAAATGCCTTTTTGACAAGCAGGTTTCGTTTAACGACATTACCTATCCGGCCAATGTGCCGTTTAATCCCAATGCCGTCGGATCAATGGCGTTCTCGCAAAACGGGACGTCCGGTTCGCTTATGGAAAGTTACGAGGATTTGGAATTATCTGCCTTGTAAATTACGGCCTTGCTTTACGCCCGTACCGCGTAATAAAAAACCTCCGGCCTGTTAAAACAGTCATCTCACCTACATATTATAACAACGAGCGAACCCGCACAGCCGGAGGTCAAAACGCCTCTCTGCGGATTCGCTTGATTTTTGTTTGCCCTTTAACGAATATGTAGATGAGAGGGTACAAAGGTATTAAATAATTTTGTTATGACTGTATATGAGATACTGAGCTTTACCGGGGAGCTATTAACCCGTCTGGCTCTGACGGGTTTTAATCTGAAAGATTGCCGGTACGTTGATTTGTATTCCGAGTACGACCGGATGCGGCGTGCCGGCGAAAAGATAACGTATATTATATCGGCGCTGTCCGACAAATACAAGGTTTCCGAAAGGAAAATCTATGGCATCATCAAGCAACTCAAAAAAGACTGCAGGATCGGTGCAGTGTAAAAGGCCGCAATTTCTGCGCCGCACGAAACGAAAGACAGACCTTTGCATAAACAAAATAATAAATTTATGCAGAAACGATACTCCCAGGCTCCGCTCCCTTTTATGGGGCAAAAAAGAATGTTTTCCGCAGCGTTCAGGCGCATCCTCCGGCAATTTGACGGCGTATCCGTATTT
>JAIRXI010000361.1 GCA_031268395.1 Tannerella sp.
AAATACGGACGTGCAAAGTACGAATCCGTATTCAACCCCAGCGGGTGTTCGGGGTCATCACGGAAATAATCTTCGTGCGGCTTAAATCCTACGGAAACCCAAATACCACTGCCACTGGCGCCGTAAAAGAAACAACTGCCGTTGTAATAGTCCCGTTTCAAAACGCCCTGGAAAAACGCCCGAATATCAAACCCCCGGTAGTCGGCGCTCAGATCCAGTCCGAAATGATAGCGCGGATGATTGTTTCCAATAATGGTCAAGTCGCCGTGGTCGGAGAGCGTATTGGCTCCATTGTTGATGATCCCGTCGCCGTTGACGTCTTCGTACATGATATCTCCGGCCCGCCACAGATTGCCAATCGCATTCTGTCCGCCATTGGGCAGCGTGGCCAGGTGCGCATCCATTTCTTCGTCCGTTTTGGCGATCCCTTTGGTTGTATAGCCCCATACTTCGCCGATCTTCATCCCCTTGCGGTAGGTATTCAAGCTTCCGGTTTCATTCGGGTAACGGGTGATTTCTGTCTGCGAATCGGACAGAAGCATCCTTACACTGTAGCCCAATCCGCTCTTTAGCCGGTCGTTCCAGCCAACGGACAATTCGAATCCGTAGGTCTTCAGGTCGGTATTGTTTGTCTTTGGGACAGCCGTACCCAGCGTGACCGGCAGTTCCGGCGCCGGCCCGACCATATCCAGCGTATAGCGGTTGAAATAGTCGAACGATCCGATCAGGCGGTTGTTGAAAGCGCTGAAATCAACGGCTCCGTTAATCGTTTTTACGCGTTCCCAGGTAAGCGTCGAACTGACCAGGCCGGGAGCGCCGGCCGTATTCGGTTTGGCATTGTTCAGCAGCCACGAACCGTTGGACGAGCCGACGCTCATCGTCAGGTAAGTAGGATACCACGAACTGGTGTTCTGATTGCCGAGTTCGCCGTACGAGCCGCGGAATTTCAGACTTCCCACATATTGGGACAGCGGTTGCCAAAAGTCTTCGTAAGCAATATTCCAGCCGGCGGAAACGGACGGAAGCCAGGCCCAGCGGTTTTCGGCCCGGAAGCGCGACGTCCCGTCGTAACGGAGATCGACTTCCAGCAGGTATTTTTGCCTGTAATCATAATTGACCCGGCCGAAGAATCCGGCTGTCGCCCAGTGATCGCGCGAACCGCTCACCGTCGGCGCAACCGTAGTCCCGTTGTTGTCAATCCCGGAAGTAAGGTCTATCTCGGACAGGTCGGGAATAATAATGCCTTCCCGCTGAGCGGAAAACTGAAACCGTGTGGACATCTCCGACTGGAATCCGGCGGTTCCTTTCAGGGTATGCTCGCCCAGGCTGTGCGTATATTCCGAATATAAATTGGCATTTGCGTAGTTGTCCTTCAGCTGCTCTTCGTGTACATGAGAACCGGTTGTCGAAAGGAACGGATCGCCGTTTATATTATGGTTGTACGTCTTCCGGATATCCCAGTGCGTATCGGCGCTCTTGATCCAGTAATTAAACTCGGCAAACGTTTTCCAGTTTTTTACCGGTTCAAATACCAACTGCGCCTGCAAATAGATATTGTCCGTCTGATAAATGCCGTCGCCTCCGTCCCGGATCTTCAACGGAGGGGACGGCGTATCGTACAAGTATCCGTTAGGATCGTACAGGGGCAGTGTCGGCCATGCCTGGCGGCCGAGATTATCCCACAAATCTCCGCGGACGTATGACGGACGCCTGTAATCTTCCCTGACGAAACGGCTGCTGGTATTGAACTGCAGCCAGTCCGTCGCCTGCACGTTCAGTTTTACCGTTCCCGTATAGCGTTTATATTTATCCTGATTGAACTCAATCAATCCGTTCTGGTCCATAAACTGCAGTGAAGTATAATACGTAAACCGGTCGGTGCCGCCGTTGAGGCTCAGGTTGTGTTCCTGCGAAAACACCCAGCTGCGATACATGACATCATAATAGTCCTGATTGTCGTTGCCCTGCAAATATCCGTCCTGCCAGAATCCGGGATTGGCGGGATTTTCGGGTACCGAGGCTTTCAGGGCGCCATTCTGGTAATCCACGATCCGTTTCAGGTGATCGTCGTTGAAATACGGCGTCGAACCGCCATTGATGCTTGCTTCGTTCCAGTAAAGCGCAAACGTGTAAGAATCCATCCATTTGGGAAGCAGAACGGGATCGCTCCAATGGAAATTATTGTTGTAGTTCAGAGTCGCTTTTCCCGCTTTCCCCTTTTTGGTCGTAACCAGGATCACGCCGAAGGGCGCCCGCGAACCGTAAACGGACGAAGCGGCGGCATCTTTCAGTACGGAGATACTCTCAATATCCTGCGGGTTAATGGCATTGAGATCTCCGGCCATGCCGTCTATCAGTATCAGTGGACCGCCGCTGGAACCTTCGCCGATCGTAGCTGTACCGCGGATATTGATGCTTGGTCTGTCTTCCAGGTTGCCACTGTTCTGTATGATCTGCAATCCCGGCACCATACCCTGCAATGCCTGCGAAGCCGTCATCACAGGCCGTTCCTTGAATGTCTCCGCATCGGCAACGCCTACAGCTCCCGTCAGATTCACCTTTTTCTGCGTGCCGAAACCGATGACTACCACTTCGTCCAGTGCCTGTGTATCCTCCTGCAGTGTAATATTCAGCGTAGTCCGGTTACCTGCGGCGACTTCCTGGCTTGTATAGCCGATAAACGATATTAGAAGGACTGCATTATCCTTCAGATTCAACGAAAACTTACCGTCAACATCCGTAACTATTCCATTGGCAGTACCTTTTTCCAATACATTTGCCCCAATGATTGCTTCGCCATTGACATCAATTACCATACCGCTCACCTGTTTCTGCGCATACGCAGACAGGGAACAGCAAAGGATACATAACATGCACAGGGTCTTTTGCCATGCATCCCGTTTACATCGAATAAATTTCTTTTTTTTCATTTGCTAAAAAATTATATGTAAAAACTGTGTTCATTTTTTTTGATATTTACCAACACTTCCGGCGATTGCAGTTTTTATGTGCACAGCCTTTTGTGTGATCATATAATGAGTGTTAGCTGTTGACTCGCATTGTTCAACATTTTTCACCCTCGGCTATATGCCCGGAGTATAGCCGTACCTGTTCACCCGTTTTGATATTTCAGGATTATTCGGGGCGCCCGAAATATCGCACTCAATATTAAGCAGCCTGTCTGCAGTAGATTAATTCTTTTTCATGATTTCTTATTTTTGAGGTTATACATTATGGAATTCTGCATGACGGCACATACCGCGCAATTTTGCACAGGCGGGTACAAATATGAAAAGCGACAAGTCGAAATGCCGTATGGAATTGTTTTGACACAGCACAGGGTTAGGCAATCCCGTGAAGCCGGATAATACCGGAATACTCCCGGATAATTAGGGGAATATTTTACGGAATGACCGTTTGTATGATGAGGATATATTTCAGGTTTGG
>JAIRXI010000363.1 GCA_031268395.1 Tannerella sp.
CATAATTCTGATATTTAAAAATATTGATAGCTGAAATTTTTTGCCGGCCATATTTATCCTTTCAACGACCCGAATCAAAAAATATGGTGGCAAATGTAGCTATTCTTTTTAGAACAAAAAAATATTTCGCGAAAAAAACAGCTTGATTATGTGCCTGTTAGAACAACGTCATTGTAAGGAACGAAGCAATCCAGGTCATTCTTTCACTGGATTGCTTCCTTCGTCGCAATGACGGTGCACGGCGCGCGTCCTGCAATGACGGGCACAGGGATGAAGAACGACATTTTGAAAAGCGCTCCTTTTTCCCGGATCCCCCTGTTTTCCCGAAAATTTTCGTATATTTGAGGCCAAATAAAACACGAGCTTGATGTATAAACGCCCGGCGACGTCCGCCCAACCGGATTTTTTCCGCTTCTCCATTCGGATTTTTTCAATTTGCATGACCGTGCACTTTGCCGGGACAGGAGAGGGGCAGCCTGCCGGCGCCGGATCTTGTGGAATAACAGTAAAAACAGAATGATGAAAGGAAAACGGAATACAGATCATGCGCCCCGGAAACAGGGCGGAAAAAGGAAACAGACCGGGAAGAAGAAACCGACCGGCCGGGAACTGCTGGCGGAAGCCATCCTGAAGATATTTCAGCAGACGCCGAAAGTGATATACAATTACAGGCAGATGGCTAAACTGATCGGAGAAGAGACACAGGCCGGACGGCAGCAGGTGGCGGAAGTGCTGTATCTGCTGGCCGGGGAGTGCCTTGTGGTCGAACTGGAACCGGGACGTTTCCGCTACAACAGCCTCGGCACCGTGGCCGCGGGCACGTTCCAGCGGCGCAGCAACGGGAAAAACTCGTTCCTCCCGGAAGACGGCGGCGAACCCGTCTTTGTGGCCGAACGCAATTCCCGCCACGCCATGGACGGCGACAGGGTGCGCGTCCAGCTTTTCGCACGGCGAAAGGGTACCACACCCGAAGCCGAAGTCGTCGACATCCTGGAACGCCGGAAAAGTACGTTTGTCGGCAAACTCCAGCTCTCGCGCGGCGTCGCCTTCCTGATTACCGAAGACAAAACCCTGTCCAACGACATTTTTATCCCCAAAGAGATGCTCAACGGCGGGAAAAACGGCGACAAGGCGGTGGTGCGCGTCGTCGAATGGCCCGAATCCGCCAAAAACCCGCTGGGCGAAGTCGTCCGCATCCTGGGCGTTGCCGGCCGGAACGACACCGAGATGCACGCAATCCTGGCAGAGTATGGCCTGCCCTGCGCCTTTCCCGGCGAGGTGGAGGAGGCGGCCGTATCCGTCTCCGGCGTCCTCGCGCCGGACGACGTGGCCGGACGCGAGGACTTCCGCGCGGTGACGACCTTCACCATCGACCCGCACGACGCCAAGGACTTCGACGACGCCCTCTCGCTCCGCCGCGCGGCAAACGGGAACTGGGAAGTGGGCGTACACATTGCCGACGTCACACACTACGTGAAGTCCGGCAGCCTCCTGGACCGGGAGGCTTACGAACGCGCCACGTCCGTCTACCTCGTCGACCGCACCGTCCCGATGCTGCCCGAGCGCCTCTCCAACCTGCTCTGCTCGTTGCGCCCCGGCGAGGAAAAACTGTGTTTCTCCGTGATCCTCGAACTGGACGGCGCGGCAGCGATATGCGCTTCGCGGATTGTCCGGACCGTCATCCGCAGCGACCGGCGGTTCACCTACGAGGAGGCGCAGGCCGCGATCGAGACCGGCAGGGGCGACCTCGGCAACGAACTGCAGACGCTGAACCGCCTGGCGCAGCAGTTGCGGAAAGAACGCCTTGAACACGGCGCCATCGATTTCGACCGCTACGAAGTGAAATTTGAACTCGACGCCGAAGGCAAACCCCTGCGGGTATATTATAAGGAATCGACGGATGCGAACAGGCTGATCGAAGAGTTCATGCTGCTGGCCAACCGGACGGTGGCCGAGTATGTCGGACGGACGGCCGGCGGACGGAAAAAAAAGACGTTCGTCTACCGTATTCACGAAACGCCCAACCCGGAAAAACTGGAAAACTTCGCAACCTTCATCCGCCGTTTCGGGTATAAATTGAAAACCGGCGGGAGCAAAAGCGAAATCACACGCAGCATCAACCGGCTGCTGGACAGCGCCAGGGGCAAACCGGAAGAAAACCTGATCGAAACGCTGGCGGTGCGTTCGATGCAGAAGGCGCGCTACTCGACCGAAAACACCGGCCACTACGGACTGGCATTCTCTCACTACTCCCATTTCACCTCGCCCATCCGCCGCTATCCCGACATGATGGTGCACCGCCTGCTGGAACACTACCTCGCCGGCGGCGCCAGCGTCCCGAAGGAAAAGTGCGAAGAACAGTGCGACCACTGCTCGGAGATGGAACAGCTGGCGGCCAGCGCCGAACGCGCCTCCATCAAGTATAAGCAGGTGGAATTTATGAGCGAGCGGATCGGACGGATTTTCGACGGCGTCATTTCGGGTGTGACGGAATGGGGGCTGTATGTGGAACTGAACGAAAACAAGTGCGAAGGACTGGTCCCGGTGCGCGACCTGGACGACGATTTCTACGAGTTCGACGAAAAAAACTACGCCCTGACCGGCCGGCGGCGCAAGCAGACATATCGCCTGGGCGACGCGGTCACGATCAAGGTCGTCCACGCCAACCTCGAACGGAAACAGCTGGACTTCACCATGGAGAGTTGAGGGTCCGGCCTGCTTTCAGTCCCGATTCCTCGGATGATGCTGGAGGATTTCCATCCGCAGGGTTTCGCGGTCAAGGTGCGTGTACAGCTCCGTCGTCGTGATTTTTTCATGCCCGAGCATCATCTGGATGGCACGCAGGTTGGCGCCGCCTTTGAGCAGGTGGGTGGCAAAGGAATGGCGGAAGGTATGCGGACTGACACACTTGTGAATCCCCGCGCGTTCGACGTATGTTTTGACGATCAGAAACACCATGACCCGCGTCAGCCCCCCGCCTCTACGGTTGAGAAAAAGCCTGTCTTCAAAACCTTTTTTCGCGACCATGCGTTTGCGGTCGGGCAGGTAATTCCCGATTTCCCGGAGCGCCGTCTGCGAAATCGGCACCAGCCGCTGTTTGTTCCCCTTGCCGGTGACCCGGATAAATTCTTCCTCAAAATAAATGTCCGAACAGGCAAGATTAATCAGCTCGGAAACGCGCAGTCCGCAACTGTACAGCACCTCCAGCATGGCCCGGTTGCGCTGTCCCGTTTCGATGGAAAGGTCGATGAGGTCCAGTATTCGGTTGATTTCGTCCAGCGTCAGTATTTCCGGCAGCCTTCTCCCGATTCTGGGCGCTTCCAGCAGTTCCGTCGGGTCGCTGTCCATATAGTTTCCCCGCATCAGAAAGCGGAAAAACGACTTGACACTCGAAATGACGCGCGCCTGCGAACGGAACGAAATACCGCTGTCTTTCAACTGCGCCACAAACTCCTGCAGATCGGAATAGCTGATCGTGCGAATATCCTTTTCCGTCCCGTTTACGAAGCGGAACAGTTTCTTCAAGTCTCCGAGATAAGCCCCTGCGGTGTTGACCGACAAACCCTTTTCCAGGCGAAGGTATATCTCGTACTCGTCTATAAATTCATTTTCGGTTTTCTCCATCCGGACACGAACTAAACAAAAAAAACATTACTTTTGTGCAGGAAATCGGGAATATTCCTTTGTCTCCAAACGGGGGCAAAAGTAATAATAAAGAGACAAACGCAATGAAGAAAATTCAAATAATCAACGGCCCAAACCTGAATCTTCTGGGAATCAGAGAACCTTCCATCTACGGAAATACGCCCTTCGCGGCCTGGCTGGAAACGTTGAAAGCCGCCTATCCGCAATGCGGGATCGCCTGTTACCAGAGCAACCTGGAGGGCGAACTGATCAACAAGATACACGAAACGGGATTTACGTTCGACGGCATCATCCTGAACGCCGGCGCCTACACGCACACCTCCATCGCCCTGCACGACGCCATCAAGGCGGTGACGGCGCCGGTCGTAGAAGTACACCTATCAAACGTGCATGCACGGGAACCCTTCCGGCATCATTCCTTCCTGGCCGCCGCCTGTAAGGGGGTGATTGCCGGGTTCGGCCTGGATTCCTACCGTCTCGCCCTGGAAGCCCTGATCGCCGGATAACGGCCTGTCTTTTGCTGTTTTTTTTGATTCCATCACTTATGCTGAAACATACTAAAATTATTGCCACCATCTCCGACCAGCGCTGCGAGGTCGAATTTATCCATTCGCTCTACAGGGCGGGGATGAACGTGGTGCGGCTCAACACGGCCCACATGTCGCAGGACGGCTTGAGCCGGATCGTAAACAATACCCGTGCGGTGTCCGGGCGGATCGGTATCCTGATCGACACCAAAGGGCCTGAAATACGCACGACGCAGACGGATGCGCCCATCGCCTTCAAGGCCGGGGAACGGGTAAAACTCGCGGGACATCCGGACGAAAAGACGACGCGCGACTGCATTTTCGTCTCTTACAAAACCATTGCGGACGACTTGAAGACGGGCAACGACATCCTGATCGACGACGGCGACCTGGAACTGAAAGTCGTGGAAAAACAGCCCGGCTACCTGCTCTGCGAAGCGCTGAACGATGCCGTGCTGGGCAGCCGCAAAAGCGTGAACGTCCCCGGCGTGCGGATCAACCTGCCGTCGCTGACGGAGAGAGACCGCGAAAATATCTGCTGGGCGATCGCGCACGACCTGGATTTCATCGCCCATTCCTTCGTGCGCAGCCGGCAGGATGTGCTGGACGTGCAGCGCCTGCTGGACGAGCATCACAGCCCGATAAAGATCATCGCCAAAATCGAGAACCAGGAAGGCGTGGACCGCATTGACGAAATACTCGAAGCCGCCTACGGCGTGATGGTCGCCCGTGGCGATCTGGGCATTGAAGTACCTGCCGAGCGGGTGCCGGACATCCAGCGCCTCCTCATCCGCAAATGCGTGGAAGCCAAGAAACCCGTGATTGTCGCCACGCAAATGCTCCATTCGATGATCGCGAATCCGCGTCCGACCCGCGCGGAAGTGACCGATGTGGCCAACGCCATCTACTACCGCACAGACGCGCTGATGCTGAGCGGCGAAACGGCCTATGGCAAATATCCCGTCGAATCCGTACAGACCATGACGAAAATCATCCGCGAAACGGAACACTCCAAACTAAACGCCAACGACATCCGCGTCCCGATTCAGGGCGACGATCTGGACGTGACGTCCTTCCTGGCAAAACAGGCCGTCAAGTCTTCCCGGCGGCTGAACGTGCGGGCGATCATCACCGACTGTTTCACCGGCCGCACCGCCCGTTACCTGGCGGCGTTCCGCGGGACGGCCACGGTTTTTGCCATCTGCTACAGCGAGCAGGTCATGCGCATGCTCTCGCTCTCCTACGGCGTCTGGGCCGTCTACCAGCCGTGGAACGAGAACAGGCGGGAATATTTTTACGACGCCCTGCACCGACTGATCGACAGCGGACGGCTCACCCTGCGGGACAGGGTGGCTCACCTGAGCGGGAGCCGGGGCGCCGGCGGAGGCACGTCGTTTCTCGAAATCAATGAAGTCGGGATCGTGTTCAGCGCCGGAAAGGAATATCAGCTGCCGACATTCAACCACTGAAAATCCCGTGACAACATGACGCCGGAATCCCTGGAGGCATACATCCTGGAACATATCGACAGGGAAGGGGAGCTGCTTGCCGCGCTGAACCGCGACGCACACGTGAAACTGCTGCGTCCGCGCATGATTGCCGGCCACCTGCAGGGACGACTGCTGAAAATGTTCTGCCGGATGATCCGTCCGCAGCGCATACTGGAAATAGGCACCTACACGGCATACGCCACCCTCTGCATGGCGGAAGGCCTGCCGGACGGCGCGCTGATCCATACCGTCGAAGTGAACGACGAAATGGAACCCTTCCTCCGTCCCTACCTGGAGCAGTCGCCCGACAGGGAGAAAATCCGCGTACACTGGGGCGACGTGGCGGACATCCTGCCCACGCTGGGCGAAACGTTCGACATGGTGTACATCGACGCCGACAAGCGGGCATACTGCGCCTATTACGAACTGGTATTCCCCCACGTCCGTCCGGGCGGGTTTATCCTGGCCGACAATACGCTGTGGTCGGGGAAGGTGGCGGAAAGGCACGTGCCGCCCTCCGACATGCATACGAAAGGCATCCTGGAATTTAACGAAAAGGTCGGAAACGATCCGCGCGTGGAGAAGGTCATCATTCCCCTGCGCGACGGCCTGACGGTGATCTGCAAACTCCCCGCCTGACTCCTTTGGGGAAAGAATCGTTGACTCCTTCAGTCTCCGTCTTCATTAAAAAAACGGAAATATCCTTTCCTTTCCGCGAAAAATGTTATCTTTACATCGTTTTTTTCAACATCATATCAAACAGGACAACTGGTAAAAAAATAAAAGCATTATGGACGACATCCCATTAGACAGGCACAGGAAGCAGAAGTATTAACCCCTCTGTAAAGAAGCTTGTATCTCTTTATGGAGTTAAATTTGTAAGGAGATAAAACAATGGATGAAATCAAAAACCGTTTCCACGCGCTTATTGCGAACAAGGACTGGAAAGAGGTAAAACAGCAACTGAATACACTTGAACCCCTTCATATAGCCGGCATCATTGAGATGCTGGAAAAGGCGGATGCCGTGGTGCTTTTCCGCCTCCTGCCCGGGGCGCTGGCGAAAGAGACGTTCCAGCACCTCTCTCACGACGAACAGGAAGACATCATCGAAGGGCTGGCCACCAATCGCAACCAGATCGCCAGCCTGCTCAACGATCTCGACCCGGACGACCGGACGGCCTTCTTCGAGGAACTGCCCGGCAAGGTGAGCCAGCGTCTGGTACAGATGCTCTCCAAGGAAGAGCGCGAGATTGCCACCCGCCTGCTGGGATATCCGGAAGACAGCATCGGCCGCCTGATGACGCCCGAATACGTGGCGATCAAGCCCTATTTCACCGTCGAACAGGCGCTGGATCACATCCGGAAATTCGGCCACGACTCCGAAACCCTGAATGTGATTTACGTCGTAACCGACCAGTGGCACCTGATCGACGACATCCGGATCAAGGAACTGATCCTCGCTTCGCCCGGGCAGGTCATCTCGGACATGACAGACAACCGTTTCGTGGCCCTGAACGCTTACGACGACCAGGAAGTAGCCGTCAAGGTCTTCCAGGACCAGGACCGCGTGGCCCTGCCGGTAGTGGACACCGACGGGACGCTGCTGGGCATCGTGACGGTCGACGACGTGATGGACGTGGCCGAAGAAGAAAGCACCGAAGACTTCCAGAAATTCGGCGGTACGGGAGGACTGGACCTGTCATACACCCGGAGTTCCCTGCTCGAACTGGTAAAAAAACGTGCCGGCTGGCTGACCGTTCTCTTTTTCGGCGAGATGATGACCGCTTCGGCCATGGGATTCTTCGAGCGGGAAATATCCAGGGCCGTTGTGCTGGCGCTGTTTGTACCACTGATCATTTCCAGCGGCGGCAATTCGGGTTCTCAGGCGGCCAGTCTGATCATCCGCGCCCTCGCGCTGGACGAACTGAAACTGCGAAACTGGTGGTATGTCATGAAAAAGGAAGTTCTCTCGGGGCTGCTGCTGGGTTCGATACTGGGCGTTATCGGTTTTTTCCGCATCATGATCTGGCAGCAGGCCGGGTTCCACGACTACGGCGAATACTGGCCCTGGATTGGCGCCAGCGTTTCCCTTTCACTGATTTTTATCGTCCTCTGGGGGACGCTCTCCGGATCTATGATCCCCTTTATCCTGAAACGTGCCGGACTGGACCCGGCTACCGCTTCCGCTCCCTTTGTCGCAACGCTGGTCGACGTCACGGGACTGGTTATCTATTTCAGCATCGCAGCCCTGTTGCTGGGAGGAAAATTACTGTAAAACGTTCCCTGAACGAGAATAACGATGAATTATGAACGATGAACGATGAATTGTGAGATTTGGAATGCTCCCGGATCATACGGCCAATGGGCATTTTGGGTTTATGCTTCACGCGGTGGGGCTGAACCCGTTCATCGTTTATCGTTCATCGTTCATCGTTCTTTAACGGAGTTTCCCGAAAATCCGTCAAAAGAGTAGGGAAAATTAAATTCACTAAAACAAGACATCATGCGAAAAATTATCTTTTTGACAATCCTCTGCCTCCCGCCGGCCATTGGCGCGGTACGGGCGCAGAGCTACGGCGGCGGCAGCGGCACAGCTGCCAACCCCTATCTTATTTCCTCCAAAGCACATCTGGAAGAACTGGCCATAACGGTAAACGGCGGCGCCACTTACAGCGGCTTTCATTTCCGGCTGGCAGCAGATCTGACCGGAATCACCACCGTCATTGGCAACACGTCGGCGTCCCCTTTCAGCGGAACGTTCGACGGCGACGGGTATACGGTCGCGCTGAACATTCACATTAACGATGACGGATATGCGGGTCTCTTCGGCTGTCTCGCCGGTGCAACCGTCAAAAATACGGGCGTAAGCGGCAGTATTGGCTTTGATGATACTGACGGCACGTATGCTTTTTCTTTGGGTGGCATTTGCGGTTCGGCCAATGGCTGTATGTTCAGCCACTGTCATAATGCGGGAGATATTTCCGCTTCCGTTTCTTCCTATTCCGCTTCATCTGCCGGCGGCATTTGCGGATACAGTAACTATACTGCCATCGACAATTGTTACAATACGGGGAGTATTTCCGTTTCTGCTCCTTCCGCCGGCGGCATTTGCGGACAGAGCGACGCTGCCGTCATCGGTAATTGTTACAATACGGGACATATTTCCGCTCCATACAATGCCGGCGGCATTTGCGGAAAAGGAGACGGTACCGTCAGCAATTGTTATAATCTGGGGAATATTTATGCTTCCGTTCGTTCTTATTCTTATGCGGGAGGCATTTGCGGAATAGACGGTACGGTCAGTAATTGCTACAATGCGGGAAATATTTCTGCTTCCGCTTCCGTATCTTCTCATGCAGGCGGTATTTGCGGATATAACGGCATCATCCGCAATTGCTTCGCTGCCAATGCAACAATTGCGGCTACCGCCGGCAGTCAGTATGCGGGAAGAATTGTGGGCGACGGTTCCGTATTGAACTGCCACGCCCTGATATCGATGGAGGTAAACGATCAGTTAAGGCGCAGTATGAACGCCGACAGCAAGGACGGGGCCGATGCGGAGCTTTCGGCATGTAAAGACGCATCGTGGATAACGTCTGTCCTGGCGTGGGATTTTGCGGATGTATGGGCGATACCCGCCGGCGGCGGATTGCCTGTATTGAAAGGTCTGCCCGTACCTGTGGGAAATCTGTCGCCGGAAGCGCCCGTCGCAGAAGCTGTCCTCTATCCCAATCCCGCCGCCGGCGAGGTGCATATCCGCAGCGGCCGGCCGGTGTCGAGGGTAGAGATCTACGACATGGCGGGCGTCTGTGCGCTGGCCGTCAGCAAGGCCGGCGAAACGGTAGACCTCCGCCCGTTGCCTGCCGGCATCTACGCGGTACGGATTTACACGCCGGGCACGCCGCCGCAGACGCAAAAACTTGTCGTCCGGAAATAGCGGCAGGGAGGCTTCATTAACGAGGAACGAGGAACGAGGAACGGGGTTTGCCCGTCAGGGCATTCATATTCATAGCTACGGATAGCTCCCTGCAGGATGGAACTCCGTACGGAGTTCAACCGCCGGTTTGATCGCTTTTTCTAT
>JAIRXI010000280.1 GCA_031268395.1 Tannerella sp.
AAATCCTGATACCCGCGCAGGCAAACAGCCGGATTGCGGATTATTTCCGGATTAACAACATATACCCCGCAACGGCTATGGAACAGGAACCGGGAACGCCCGGCGGCATTGGATATATGGCGGTGGGAATAACATTTACGGTATCCGGTTAATGATTAGTGGTTAGTGATTAATGATTAATGGTTAATGAGCAATTATAAGGCATGGGAAAGTTTTTATCGGTCATACGCGGCTGGCTAATCTATGCAACCGGCGCCATTGCGGCATACGGGCACGAACTGACGGGAATCGTCCTGCTGTTCCTGTTCTTCTTTGTCCTGGATTTTTTCACGGGCTTTTTTGCTTCGCTCAGGCAGGGGAAGGGATTTCGGAGCAGCAAGGCGCGGTGGTCGTTCGTCAAGTCGTCGTGCTATTTCGGAACGTTCGCCACAATCGCTTTCATGGGGCTTGCGCTGAACGAAATGGAACTGTTTATGGGCATACTGAAAGTCGCGGTCTACTCCGGCGCCTGGTTCGAGTGCGTCAGCAACCTGGAAAATCTGATGATCCTGTTCCCGGGAAATCGCTACCTGCGGTTCCTCCATTATATCCTGGCCGTGGAATGGGTGAAAAAGATACCGGGACTGAGCGATTTTCTGAAGGAGGAAAAGCGGAAAGGCGGGGACGGAGATGGATGAGACGGTTTGCACTACTGTTAATCATGCTCCTTTTCCGTGCTCCGGTGCAGAAAGGCGAACGTGCTGAAACGACATTTAAAAGACATTTAAACTTTAATTATATGGCAGATATAAATTCTTTAGCTCCGAAAATCTTCAGGTGGGAGGGTTTGTTTGTGAACGACCCGCTCGACCGTGGAGGCGCGACCAATATGGGCGTTACGATAGGGACATGGCGGCGCGTCGGGTATGACAAGGACGGCGACGGCGACATCGACGCCGACGATCTGAAGCTGCTCTCGAAAGACGACGTGATCAACCGGGTATTGAAGCCGGCGTACTGGAACAGATGGCGGGCGGACGAAATAGAAAACCAGTCGATTGCCGACCTGCTGGTTGACTGGACGTGGGGATCGGGCGCGTGGGGCATAAAATACCCCCAGCAGATACTGAACGTGAAAGCCGACGGGATTGTCGGCCCGGTGACACTGGCGGCCGTCAACGGTTATCCGGACCGGCGGGAACTGTTCGACAGGCTGTGGGAACGCCGGAAACGGCACTTTGAAAATATTGTCGCCCGCGATCCGGCGCAGGGCAGGTTCCTGAAGGGATGGCTGAACCGGCTGAACGACTTTAAATATTCGGAACAGTGAAACATTTGATTTTCATACTGGTGGCATTGCTGCCGCTTTCCTGCAAAACACCCGGAAAAACCGTTTCCGGCTCAAAATTGAACCGGGAAACGGTGATCGACAACGACATGCTGCTGACGTACGACAGGAGCGTGGAGGAACTGACCGGCCGGATTGTCAAAAGGCTTTTTGACGAGCAGTTGAACATTGACATCAGGAATGTCAGGTACGATACGGAAAAACCGGTTGATTCCATTACCGGGAAACATCCGGTAAGCGAGGAAACCGGCATCCGCATCAACCGGAAAACCGGCGCGGGCGAAACGGACAGTATTTGGCGGAAAACGGATGATATTTTCACGGTCAAAACAAGTGATAATTCACGGATGGCGGTCAAAGTGCAAACGGAATCGAAAGAGGAAAGGAAAACCGGGCTGGAGGGCTGGCAAAAAGCGCTGATGGCTGCCGGGATAATTGCAATCATCGGATTTGTTGTTTTCATAACCGTTAAAATACGGAAATAATGACTGTTGCCGAATTCAAGAAACTGATGACCGGCCTGTATGCCGGCAACGAAACCGTAAGGGGACTGTACGGCCTGCAGCCGGGACAGACGTTTGAAGACGCTTTTTCGTCCGTCTCAATTGAAAGCATCCTCTTCTCGAACGTCGCCACGGGCATGTTCGTCATGCAGGAACTGTTCGACCGGTTCAAAATTGATGTTTCGGCAATATTGAGCGCACAACTTTCCGGTACGGTCAACTGGTATGCCTACAGGGCAATGCTGTTTCAGTACGGGATGGCGCTGATTCCCGAAACCGATTCCTATGACAACACCGGACTGACCGGTGAACAGATTGCGGCCATGCGGGCGGTCAAATATGCGGCAGCCGTCGAATCGAAAGACAAAAGCATCCTGTATGTGAAAGTGGCAACCGATGCCGGCAATGGCACGAGGCAACCGCTGTCATCCGCACAATTGACGGCATTTAAACAATACCTGAATGATATCCGGTATGCCGGTGTCCGTATCGTCGTAATCAATGATCCGGCAGATGAGATGAAGCTGCAAATCGACATCTATTACGATCCCCTGGTGCTGGATGAAACGGGAAGCCGGCTGGACGGGACATCCGGTACGCCGGTTCGGGACGCCGTCGGGAATTATCTGGCAAACCTTCCGTTCAACGGTACGTATACCAACCAGGGGTTGACGGATGCATTGCAGGCGATTGACGGCGTCCGCATTGCGGAAATCAAGTCTGCCGCATCCAGGTACGGCGCATATACCGGATTTACAGGAATAAACGCACGCGAGATTGCACACGCCGGATATTACAGCGCCACGGGCGGCAATCTTGTTTTAAATTTTATTGCCGATGAAGAAGTATTATGATGTTGATTACTCCCGGCTGATGCTGCTGCTGACGCCCGTCATTCTGAGGAATGATCTTATGGCCGTGCTCCTGGAGGCGCTTGCGCTTCCCCTGGATTCGTTAAACGGTGATTTCGTCGCATACACGCAGTCGCTGTTGACGCGCGCGAATGCGCAAACCTGTTACATGCGGGCCATGCTGAACGACGAATTTGACTACTACGAACGACGTATTACGGTGCGTACGGCAGTCATCGACACGGATTCCCTCCTGCTGTGGAGAGAAAGCAAAAACAGGCCGGCCATGATTTTCAGGGAAGGGACGGAAGGCTTCACGCCGCGTCTTTTAAGCAGGGACGGTCTGGCCGGCGCAAACAGCATTGATTTTGAAATCGTATTTCCGAGAGGCTACACCCTGTCCGTTCCCGAACTGAGGCGTCTTCGGACACTGGTAAACCGCAACAAACCGGCATCAAAAAAATATCGCATAGTATATGGATAAAATAAACTTTATAGCGGCAGACAACTTTCCCGCCTCGTCGGACACGCTGGAACTGCTGCAGCAAATGATAAATTCAAGCGCGGGCCTGGCCCGGCTTGGCGGCACGGACTACATCCTGTCGGGATGCGCGGACGACGGAAACGGCAATGTGGGCGCCGGACTGATCGTCATAAACGGTGAAATATTACCGTTTGAAGCCGGTGTGAAGAAGGCGAAAATCACCATCCGGCAGACATCAAAAACGCTGACGGCTTTCGGCGTCGAGTATCCCGAAGCATACATCTACCGCACGGCGGGATTTTCCGATACCGGCGAATACGCCTGGTCCGGCTTTGCGCCGGTTTCGACGAACGGGGAGTTGCTGGACATGATCCGGAAAATACAGGGCGACGCGCCGGGAACAGTCAAGATGTGGGCGGGACAGGTGTCCAAAATCCCGTCCGGCTTCATGCTTTGCAACGGTGACGAACTGCAGGTGGCCGACTATCCCGAACTGTTTAATGCTCTGGGTTCCGTGTTTGGCGGCAACGGCTCGAACACTTTCGGATTGCCCGACCTTCGCGGGCGTTTTGTGGCCGGCTACAATAATGCTCAGTCCGACTACAGCGCGATGGGCAAAAAGGGGGGAAATGATAAGGTTACATTGACGGCAGACCAGATGCCTGCGCATAATCATGCGGGAGGCGAGGTTTACAATAAACTGTCTGCCCGTGCGGCAGATGTGGCAAGTCCGGGTACGACAAGCGGCGTTGACGCCCGCTCGCCGGAGGCCGAATACAACATAGCGGGAATGACCCCGCCCGAATGGATGCAGGCAACCATCAAAAGCGTCGGCGGCGGAGAGGCGCACGAAAACAGGCCGCCCTACTTTGTCCTTGCCTATATAATAAAAGTAAAATAAACGACAGTCATGGCAACCTTACCGCAAATATTCGAATGGTTCAGGGCCGGCAAAAACCCGACCGAATCACAATTCCGGGATACCTGGCAATCCTTCTGGCACAAGTCCGAGAAAATCCCGCAAACGCAGGTCTTCGGCCTCGAAAACTCCCTGAACAACGTTTCCGTCGGAATGATCTACAGGCCGCCGGTAGCCGGCGTCGCCGACCTGGCAACAACCTACCCCGCGCCGGTCAAAGGCTGGTCGGTAAAAGTCCAGTCAACCGGCTACATCTACCAATACGACGGAGCCGATTGGAACGATACCGGCCTGACGGCGTATCCGGGTAATGTGGCGACGAAAGATGAAACAATTCAATTGGAGCGCGAAATAAACGGGACATTTACCTATGCCGGTGCACTCAATTATGATGGCTCAATAAATTCAACGGGCGTATTTATATCTACGGGGTATCAATTGATTGACAAGACACGTGATATAGAATTCGTTATTGATTATTTGCCTAATTATACGTCTGTTGATTATTTGACGTTCTTTGATAAACTTCAAAAAAGAATCGGAAAATTATCCGTGGAGTTGCTGAATACCTGGTTCGCTCCCGTTACCGTTACATCCAATTTAATCCCGGCCGATGCAGTATATTACAGGATAGCTACAACAGTCGCCAACAAGGCGAAATCTTACGTAAGGAATCTCTCTGTTTCAGGGGCATTTGCATCTCAATATAAAATTGTGAATGATTTTAAGATTAAAGTGGGCGATAGGCCCAATCCGGTTTGGATGAACGGAAGAATTAATGCGGACGGAAGTTTCACGTCTACCACCGGCGTAAGGTGCACGGATTTTTATGAAGTGAAGTCAAGGAACATCGAGTTAAAATCACCCCTTGCTTCAATTCACTATTGCTGGTGTTACGATTCCGGCAAAAACCCGCTATCCATAATATACAGTTCCGTGAATAATAATAATCTGCTTAAAATGACACTGCCGGATAGTGCAGTATATGTCAGATTAAGCGCATTCCCGAACGAAAGCGGCGTTGAGTTCACTTATGCAGAATTGATATGGGAAAGAAAAATAACATATCCGGAATACGAAGATCATATCGGGGAGTTTAATTCCATTAAAGCTAAAACCGACAGGCTGGAAGTATTAAGTGCGGAAAATATAGCTCCCTCCGATTTGTTGAATCGGGGTATCGTGACCAACGAGGATACGTCGAAAGTCTTAATTTCCAGGACGAAAATTGCATTCAATCAATTTATCAACAATCGTCTTGTTCCTTATTGCACACGACTGAAAGGCACTGTCGTCGATGGCTCGACTAATTTTTCGTTTACACCAAATTTTCGCCCTGATGACATGGCCTCAATTGCCGACGGATGCATGGTAACTTTTCGGTTTTTAATGAGGAAATCAGCCGCCGTGACAAATCTTCAGATGTATAACTTCGGAATGTATACTCTGGCATGGGATGTGTCACTTCCTGCAGTAACCGATGAATTTTTCCCGGTATCGCAGACGGGCATTCTTTCATCCGGCCTGTCGGCCCGCAATCAGGGAATCCGCCTGTATTCCGTTATTCCCGCCGGCACGGAATCCTTTTACATTGATATTGCCGCTTTCTCGGTAACGGTTGAATCTCCTGAAAACATTGACTTTCCATATCCTGAAGCCAAGGAAGATTTTGTCACAAAAAAAGAAATGCAGGATGCTATTTCAAGTATTGGAGGCAATAGCGACAGAAATGCAAATATGATTGGGATCGGGCTTCAGCGGCTGTATGCAAAATTATGGAGTAAATCGAAAGGATGGGATGATATTTACAAGCAAGATGAAATTCGAATCGTTTCATTTGCAGACTCCATCGGAAATTCGATTGGAGAAGGTAATTTCAATAGCGTCCTTTCCTATGCTTTTCCATCTGTTACGTTCAAGTGGATGTTTGTCAATTACGGCGGTAGCGGCCCGCAGCACATGCTGGCTAAAGCCAGGGAGGCCATAATGTTCAATCCGGATCTTGTATTATGCGGCGAATGGGAGACCTATTCCACGGACTTCAAAGACCAGCAGCCGCTTGATACACTTATAATGCTATTCAGGGAATATTCGCAGGCAGATATAGCGTTATGGGCGCATTCCCTGCGTCGGGAATCGACGGACTTGCTCGAGGCGGGGGACATTGACGGCTATCTGGATTCATATACGCATAAGATAAGGTGTATGTATATGGCTTATTCGCATAAATACGGGTGCGAATTCATGGATCTGCAACAGCCATTGCTCGTTCAGCTTATTACGGGAGAGAAGACGTCGGATGACCTGTTTGCGAATTCGATGGATGTTGTCCATCCGTCGCCTTATACGGTTGGCATATTTGTCGAACAGATGAAAAAGCACTTCCCTGCGATGTGGAACAATGAGAATATTGCTAACAATATATGCGGAAGATACCAGACAACGCACCTGCTGTCGGAAGCTGTCGTTTTAGCCGATATGTCTGCTATCAGGTTGACGGGGAATGCGTCATTCGAACAGACAACGGCTTCGCGTTCGGGTAATTTAATCAAATGCGAAACCGGAAGCACGCTCGAATGGAACATGGAGGGCGTAACGGGCTGTGAAATTACAACATTCGGGAAGTACACGGGAGCGTATGAGGTGTATATTAACGGAGAACCTGCACGCAATTTAATTAAGGATTATACAACCTGCACCGATGCCGATTTTTTTGCACGTATTCATAAGGCCGTCATAATAGAAAATATTCTTGCGGATTCGGAGGTAGGGAAATATTTCAAATTCGTAATAACCTCTGTTGATTTCAGCGGCGCAGGTATAGGGTATGACTTATATCAGGGAAATATGCTTGTGGGTAGCGGCAATACGAACGGTGACGGGTCATTCGGATATAATGGCGGCATTATATCCGTACCGGCTTATTATGGATTTACCCGTAACTGGAGAAGCGGGGAGTACGATACCAATTATCCGCCTCCATCCAATATCGTCGCCATTAAAGTGGGAGATGTGTACGATTTTAAAGTAATGAGAGGAACGCAAAATCTGGTAACTGTAACTAACAATAACCAAACCGAAAGAAATGAATTGGTTGGATTGAAAAAAGGTAGTTATAGCATTAGGGTAGAAGTCGTGTCGGGAGCCGTATGCTTTGACAGCTACATGGAATATTAATTCAGTCCAGATATATGGGTTGAGTTTTTTTGATAAATATATATTGTCCAACAAGTATGTTTCTATGTGATAATGTTTTATTGTTTAATTTAAAAAAGTTTTGATTATGAGAAAGGGCTATTTTATGACATAAAAAGACCTCCATCTCCCTCCGGTAAAATTTCTCACGCCTTACCGGACGACAAAGGTGCACAAACACCACGACAGAGGCCATAAGCCTTGTTGGTGTTTGTGCACCTGTTTTTATGCGTGAGATGGCGCAAAGATAGATATTTTATTGTTTAATTTATAGTTTACAGGAATGAAAATTGTATTGAAAACGCCGATTACGTATTACGGCGGCAAACAGAAGATGTTGGGGATTATCCTGCCGATGATCCCGGAACATAAAATTTACGTGGAATCTTTCTTTGGCGGCGGAGCGGTGTTTTGGGCAAAAGAGCCGGCAAAAGTCGAATTTATAAACGATCATGACGGCGAAGTAATCAACTTCTATCGTGTTGTAAAATCCGACTTTCTGGCACTCAAACGCGAGATAGACCTCACGCTTCACAGCGAGTTTCAACAGAAAGAAGCGAAAGCGATCTATCTTGATCCCGCCGGACACAGCAAGGTGAAGAGGGCGTGGGCGGTATGGGTATTGTCGCATCAGTCGTTTTATGCGATTCT
>JAIRXI010000118.1 GCA_031268395.1 Tannerella sp.
GCAGCACGACGAAATGACGGTCTACGTCTCCCGCAGCGAACTGGGACACCCCACCCAAAGCGCCACACGTCCCAAATACCGCGGCTTCAAACTGCGCTGGAAATTTGAAGGCGAAACGATGTACCGTACCGAAGTGTCCTCCCGCCTGCATTTTACGCTTCATTTCGACCAGGAAGCCGAAACGAAGCGCGTCGTCCTGTCGGGCGCCTGGATGAACGCCCGTCTGGAAGAAGGCCCGTGGTCGGAAGACATAGTAGAAGTCGTGGGATAAGGGGATAAAGAGACGGCAAAACAAACGTTTACCATCCGTTTTCGACCCTGCGCGTTTTTAACGGACCGCGAGGGAAAATTGTCTTTTTTACGGTTGACAGGCCGTTGCGCCTGCAGTAAAAAAGACAGTTTTTTCTTCCGTCCACTAAATCACAGTTCAGACTTCGCCGCCGGAAATGAGCGGATTATACAGGCATGAGATTTTTATTTTTGAGTATAACAGCGGGATAATTGGAAACGGAAAACCATACAATATTATCCAGATTAAACAGCCTGGTCAGCCGCTTTGAAGAAATCGCGACGCTGATCACCGATCCGGCCGTCATCGTCGACCGGAAACGTTTTGTCCGCCTTTCCAGGGAATACAGGGAACTGGAAGGTCTGATGAAGGCAAGGGCGGCTTATGTGCGGACGCTCGGGGGGATGGAAGAAGCCAGGACGGTGCTGTCGGCCGAAACGGATGCGGACATGCGGGACCTCGCCCGCGAAGAACTGGACGCCTGTCAGTCGCAGCTGCCCGTGCTGGAAGAAAATATCAAACTGCTGCTGATCCCGGCCGACCCGCAGGACGGGAAAAACGCCATCGTCGAAATCCGGGGCGGAACGGGCGGCGACGAAGCGGCGATTTTTGCGGGCGATTTGTTCAGGATGTATGTGAAATACAGCGAATCGAAAGGATGGAAAACACAGATCACTCATTATAACGAAGGCGTGATTGGCGGCTACAAGGAGATTGTCTTTACGGTCGCCGGCGAAGGCGTCTACGGCATCCTGAAATACGAATCGGGCGTGCATCGCGTGCAGCGGGTGCCGCAGACCGAAACGCAGGGACGCATACACACGTCGGCGGCCACGGTGGCGGTGTTGCCGGAAGCCGACGAGTTCGATGTGGAAATCAACGAAAAACGGGACATCCGGCGCGACGAGTTCTGTTCGTCCGGCGCCGGCGGACAGTCCGTCAACACCACCTATTCGGCCATCCGCCTGACGCATATCCCGACCGGGATCGTGGTGCAGTGTCAGGACGAACGCTCCAAACTGAAAAATTACGACAAGGCGCTGGCCGAACTGCGGACGAGGCTGTACAACCTTGAATATCAAAAATACCTGGACGGGATTGCCTCGAAACGCAAAACCATGGTTTCTACCGGCGACCGCTCGGCCAAAATCCGCACCTACAATTATCCGCAGGGCCGCATTACCGACCACCGCATCAATTATACGGTCTACAACCTGTCTGCCTTTATGGGCGGCAACATACAGGACTGCATCGACCACCTGATCGTGGCCGAGAACACGGAACGGCTGAAGGAAAGCGAATTATAATCACCCATAACCAACCGAAGCAAATGACAAAACAGGCTCTTTTTGAAAACATACGGCGAAAACGGTCCTTCCTGTGCGTGGGTCTGGACACGGACGTCCGGAAAATTCCCGCGCATCTGCTCCGCAGCGACGATCCGGTGTTCGAGTTCAACCGGGCGATCATCGACGCCACGGCCGCACACTGCGTCGCCTACAAACTCAACCTGGCCTTTTACGAAAGCCTCGGCGCACAGGGCATCAGGTCCTTTGAACGGACGGTGGCCTGCCTGCGCGAAGGCTATCCCGACCAGTTCGTCATTGCCGATGCCAAACGCGGCGACATCGGCAATACCTCCGCCCTGTATGCCCGTTTCTTTTTTGAACACACAGACGTCGACGCCGTGACGGTCGCGCCGTATATGGGCGAAGACAGCGTGCGCCCCTTCCAGGCAGAGGGGCGGTGGGTGATTCTGCTGGCGCTGACCTCCAACCGGGGGTCGCAGGACTTCCAGCTCATGCGCGACGCCGGGGGGGAATGTCTGTATGAAAAGGTGCTGAAGAAGTCGCAGGAATGGGCGGACGACGAACAGATGATGTATGTCGTCGGCGCGACGCAGGGACGCCTGTTTCTGGAAATCCGCAAACATGCGCCCCGTCACTTTTTGCTGGTACCGGGCGTTGGCGCTCAGGGCGGATCGCTGGCAGACGTCTGCCGGTACGGAATGAACGAACAGTGCGGGCTGCTGGTAAACGCTTCGCGGGCGATCCTTTATGCCGATTCGACCGAAGCGTATGCCGGGGAGGCCCGCCGCGAAGCGCAGAACATACAGGAAGAGATGGCCGGATACCTGTCCGGGATAGCAAAATAATCCTAAAAGCATAGGCTTGTCCGAAAATTATTATCACCTTTGTGAACCTTTTTCCAACGGAGCGAAAAGGGAAGTAAAAAGAACGGGATCATAAAAATTCTGATTTGTGTGGATAGCAGGTGTATATAACGAAGCACACTAAAATAAACATGGAGTTTTCAGCTCAACAAATAGCAAGTTTCCTGAACGGAACAATTGCAGGAAATCCGGAAGTGAAAGTGGACCGTTTTTCAAAGATTGAAGAAGGTTGTGCCGGTTCCCTGACATTTCTGGCCAATCCGAAATACGAAAGTTATATTTATCATACGCAGGCAAGTATCGTGCTGGTGAACAGCGATTTTGTCCCGTCGGCAGTCATCCGGGCCACCCTGGTGAAAGTCCCCAATGCCTATGCCGCCCTGGCCATGCTGATGAATCTGGTGGAACAGGCCAAACCCAAAAAGACGGGCATCGCCCCGACCGCCTGCATCGCCGTCTCGGCCACGGTCGACGCAGCCAGCTACGTCGGTCCGATGGCTTGCATCGGCGAACAGTCCGTCATCGGGAAGGGCTGCCTGATCTATCCGCATGTCTGCATCGGCGATCGCGTAACCGTCGGCGAAGGGACGATCATCTATCCCCATGTGACGGTCGGCGACGACACCGTCATCGGCCGGAACTGCATCCTGCAGGCCGGCGCCGTGATCGGCTCGGACGGTTTCGGATTTGCGCCGAAAGGCGATACGTACCTGAAAATCCCGCAGACAGGCAACGTTGTCCTCGAAGACGACGTGGAAATCGGAGCCAATACGGCCATCGACCGGGCCGCGATGGGTTCGACCCTCATCCGCCGCGGCGTGAAACTGGACAACCTGATTCAAATCGCCCACAACGTGGAAATAGGCGAAGATACGGTCATGGCGGCGCAGACGGGCATTGCCGGCTCGACGAAAGTGGGCGGACACTGCATGTTCGGCGGACAGGTGGGGCTGGCCGGGCACATCCGGATTGCCGACCACGTGCATATCGGCGCCCAGTCCGGCGCCTTCCGGGATATAGCCGAAGCGGGTTCGGTGATAGGCAGCCCGGTCGTGCCGGTCCGGAATTTTTTCCGTTCAAGCGTCCTGTTCAACCGATTGCCGGAACTTTACCGCACGCTGAACCGGCTGGAAAAAGAAGTGGAAGAATTGAGAAAAAACAATCATAAACAGAACTATCAAAATGCAGAAACAGAAAACGCTTGCGGCTGAATTTTCGTTGCAGGGGAAAGGATTGCATACCGGTCTGGACATTCGCATCACCTTCCGTCCGGCGCCGGAAAATCACGGATACAGGATCAGGCGCGTCGACCTGGCAGAACAGCCTGTGATCGAAGCACTGGCCGAAAACGTGGTGAATACGCAGCGCGGGACGGTGGTCGCCAAAAACGGCGTGCAGGTCAGTACCGTTGAACATGCGATGGCCGCGCTGTACGCATGGGAAATAGACAACTGCCTTGTCGAAGTGGACGCGCCGGAATTTCCGATCCTCGACGGCAGCGCCCGCTTCTTCTCGGAAGCCATCGAAAAAGTCGGACGGGTGGAGCAAAATGCGCCGCGGGATTTTTATATCGTCCGCCACAAGATTGAAGTGACAGACCCGCAGACCGGCTCGTCGCTGGTCGTCCTTCCCGACGAAAAATTCAGCGTCAATGTCCTGATTTCATACGACTCGCCCGTGCTCTTCAACCAGTATGCCGTGTTGAACGACCTGAGCGAATTTGCTTCCGAACTGGCGGCTTCGCGCACGTTCGTCTTTGTCCGCGAAGTGAAAATGCTGCTGGAAAACAACCTCATCAAGGGCGGCGACCTGGATAACGCCATTGTCATCTACGACGAACGGATGCCGCAGGAAGCACTGGACCGGCTGGCCGACGAGGTGGGCCTGCCGCACAAGAACATGAAGGAACTGGGCTATGTCAACGACAAGCCGCTCGTGTACGTGAACGAACCGGCACGCCACAAACTGATGGACGTGATCGGCGACATCGCGCTGATCGGGAAGCCCATCCGCGGACACATCATCGCCACCCGGCCGGGTCACAAAATCAACAACCAGCTGGCGCGGATGATTCGCAAGGACGTCAAACTGAACGAAATGCAGGCGCCCCTCTATCAGCCGGAACGGCTGCCCGCGATGGACATCAACCGGATCCGCGAGTTGCTTCCGCACCGCTACCCCTTCCTGCTGGTCGATAAAATCATCGACATCGGAAGTTATTATATTGTCGGCATCAAAAATGTAACCGTCAACGAACCCTTTTTCCAGGGACATTTTCCGCAGGAACCGGTCATGCCGGGCGTCCTGCTGATTGAGGCGATGGCGCAGACGGGCGGACTGCTGGTACTCAACTCGGTCGACGAGCCGGAACGGTATTCCACCTATTTCATGAAAATCGACAATGTCAAGTTTCGTCAGAAAGTCGTTCCCGGCGATACCCTGATTTTTCGCCTGGAGATGCTGGCGTCCATCCGCAGAGGCATTTCCACCATGAAAGGGTACGTGTTCATCGGCGAAAAAGTAGCCTGTGAAGCAGAGTTTATGGCACAAATCATTAAAAACAGATAGCAAATGATGCATTCCCCCCTGTCCGTCATACATCCCGAAGCAAAAATCGGAAACAATGTGATCATTGGCCCGTTTGTGGTCATTGAGAAAGAGGTATCGATCGGAAACAACTGCCGCATATCCCCGCACGCCGTCATCCTCGACGGCACTTCCGTGGGCCACAACTGTCAGATATTTTCGGGCGCCGTAGTGGGCGGAATCCCGCAGGATCTGAAATTTGCCGGCGAAAAAACAACCGTCGAAATAGGCGACAACACGACCATCCGCGAATGCGTCACCATCAACCGGGGCACTGCCGCCAAAGGCAAAACCATTGTCGGCAACCATTGCCTGATCATGGCCTATTCGCACATCGCCCACGACTGCCTGATGAAAGACCGCGTGATTATCGGCAATGCCGCCCAGATCGCCGGCGAAGTCGAGATCGACGACTATGCCATCGTGAGTGGAGGCACGCTGATTCACCAGTTCACCCGCATCTCCAAGCACGTCATGATTCAGGGCGGGTCGCGCGTGGGAAAAGACATCCCCCCCTACACGCTGATCGGACGCGAACCGATCACCTACTGTGGGATCAACATCGTCGGGCTGCGCCGCCGGGGCTTCACCAACGAACAGGTCTACCTCATCCAGGACATCTACCGCACGCTCTACACCCGCGGCCTTAACAATACGGACGCGATCCAGTGTATCGAAACGGATTACGAACCGAGCGTCGAACGCAACCTGATCCTCGACTTTATCAAAACCTCGAAGCGAGGCATCGTCCGGGGATCGATTGACGAATAAAAAAGGCGCAGCGGATGTGTACTGGCAATAAATGTTTATTTTTGACCCGGAGAACAAATGTATTTATAGTATGATATATCAATTTCTGATTCTTTCCGACGAAGTGGACCATTTCAAACGCGAAATAAAAATCAGTCCCGACGCCACTTTCCTCGACCTGCACCGTGCCATCCTGGACGCTACCGGCTACAGACACGACGAGATGTGTTCCTTTTTCGTCTGCGACGAAGACTGGAACAGGAAAACCGAAATTACGCTGGTCGACATGAACGCCTCTTCCGAAGTGGACACCTACCTGATGGAGGATACCGCGCTGGAAGAACTGCTGGAAGACGAACACCAAAAACTGCTGTATATCTTCGATTACCTGATGGAACGTTCGTTCTTTATCGAACTGAACCAAATCATCACGGGAGAAAATATCGACAGTCCCGTCTGTTCGCTGGCCACAGGCTCTCCCCCGCCGCAGTCCGTCCCGATCGACGAAATGGAAAAACGGATCGACCGGCAAATAGACCTGGGCGAAGAATTTTACGGCGACATGGAATATAACGAAGACGAACTCGACACCATCTCCGGCGACTACGGCGACGAAGAAGCCGGCGGCAGCTACTACGACGACGAGCGTTACTGATGGGCACACTGCTTGTGCTGCTCGGCCCCACCGGCGCGGGAAAGACGGAACTGAGCCTGCAACTGGGCGAAACGTTCGGCGCACCCGTCGTTTCGGCCGACTCCCGCCAATGCTACAAAGACTTGCCCGTCGGGACGGCGGCCCCCACGCCTGAGCAGCAGGCGCGCATCAGACATTACATGGTCGGCACGCTTGCCCTGGACGACGGCTACAGCGCCAGCCGCTTTGAAACGGAAACACTGGCCCTCCTGGACGGACTCTTTGCCACACACCCCGTCGTCCTGATGGTCGGCGGGTCGATGATGTATATCGACGCCATTTGCAGGGGTCTGGACGACATTCCTTCCGTGACGCCCGCCATCCGGTCGGAGCTGCGGACGCAGTATGAACGGGAAGGAATGGCCCCCCTCCTGAACGAACTGGAGGCCGCCGACCCCGTCCATTACCGAAAAGTGGACCGGAGGAACCACCGGCGCGTCATCCATGCGCTTGAAATCTGCCGGATGACGGGTCGGCCCTATTCGTCCTTCTGTACCCGTTCCGTCAGGCAACGGCCCTTTCAAATTATCCGTATCGGCCTGGCCCGGCCGCGTGAAGATCTTTACGAACGTATCAACCGGCGGGTAGACCGGATGATGAGCGATGGCCTGGCCAGCGAAGCCCGCCGCGTCTATCCTTTCCGTCACCTCAACGCCCTGAACACCGTAGGTTACAAGGAACTGTTCCGTCATTTCGACGGGGAATGGCCGCTGGATACGGCCGTCGAAAAAATCAAACGCAACACGCGCGTCTATGCCCGCAAGCAAATGACCTGGTTCAGGCGGGACAGGGACATCGACTGGTTTCACCCGGACGACACGGCCGCCATCCTGATGCACATCCGGAAAGCCATGAGCGACGGAAAATAAGGCGGGGCGGGCAGTCGCGCGCCGTCATTGCGAGACCCCGCCCCGGCGCTGCCGGGGAAGAAAGGGGGATGACGGGGCGTATGGGTATGATGACAGCGTCATAAAATTCCGCTCCATATGCGGCAAAAAAGGGAAAGGATGTATCTTTGCGAAAAAAAAGCGCAACAGAATCCAAACCCGGAACATCCTCTGGTACTGAAAAAAGTCCGATTGCGAGTATGGGTATTACAGTCAGGAGCAAAA
>JAIRXI010000181.1 GCA_031268395.1 Tannerella sp.
CCGCGATAATTTTATTCGTGATTCAATTTTCCGTTACGATTCTGTTTTTGTCAAACAGACCGCCGACACGGTATTTTTTGAGCGATACAAATACCTGTATCGTGATAAAATCATTCGCGACAGTGTTTTCCTTTCAGACACAATCCGCGTACCATATCCGGTGGAAGTGGTTAAACAGGTCAAAGCACCATTGACAGGTTGGCAGAACTTTCAATTATGGTGCGGGCGAATTTTACTAATAATCGTCTTGCTTGTTGTTTTATACTTCGTCCTAAAACTCAAAAAAATATTACCTTAAAAGCCGCCGCAAGCGGCTTTTTTTCGTGCTTTGGCTTTCGCCAAGCACTCATAAACAACAATAAGAACGGCATTAAACCGCCGTTTTTTATTGCTATCTCTTTGCCCTCTTAATCTTATAGTTGTTTATTGCAGTAATAGTTGTACCTTTGCATCGTGCAATAGATACAACTATTTATTTCTATATACGGATAAATTTTTTGTACCGCTTTTGTACCACTATATACGTAAAATACTGATAGTAAATTAAATAAATATTCTGTATCGGGAAATGAAGGATGAAGGCAACATAAGCTGTCGTCCGAACGTCAAAACAGCCTGCTGTTTCACGCTATTTCCGGGGAGATAACCGCGGAAAAATCGAACACGCATCACCGCAGAGAGGGAGCCGGCCAGACAGGCCGACACGCTCGACGTCGACGCCATGACGGATCCGGGACATGCGCCTGGCCATCTGCGGAGACAAAACAGACAACGCCGGCGTTTATGTCATCCTCACCAGAAATGTATGCGAATATGAATCCGAACATCGTCACGGTCGTCTGACAGTTACGTTGCGCGACCAGAGTTGCCACTCTAAAGACTCCAGAGTTACCACTCTTGAATGTCAAGAGTTACCACTCTAAAGACTCCAGAGTTACCACTCTGGTCACTCAAGAGTAATCAAACAGTTATTTCACACTGCGGTTTGCCGTTTGCGGCCTGGGGAGTCAAAAGCCGAAATGGTCCGTCGAGCACGAAGACCGCCGGTTCACATGCAGGATGGCGGCAGGATGGACATACCCGTGACCCGTAGAGAGCCATAAAAAGGTATCCTGCCGCATATTATTTTTTTCTTCCGCCGGACAGTGAGATGAAATTTTTCATCTATCTTTGCCGAAAATCGTATATATGTCATTATTGCCGCTTTGCATACTGGCGTTCAGCATCGTCTTATTGCTGTTTATGGTGCTGAAACTTAAGATTCACGCCTTTCTGTCGCTGCTGATCGTATCCGTCTTTCTGGGCATGGCTACCGGGATGCCGATGAATGCGATTCTGGAAAGCATGACGGAGGGGATGAGTTCCACGCTGGGATTTGTTGCGACGGTTGTCGGTATCGGGGCCATTTTCGGACAGGTGCTGGAATCCTCGGGCGGCGCCGAATCGCTGGCGCGCTCGCTGGTAACAAAGTTCGGAAAGGAGAAAGCGCCCTATTCGCTGGCTGCTGCCGGTTTCCTGGTAGCGATTCCCGTTTTTCTTGATGTCGGGTTCATCATCCTTGCGCCTGTCCTCTACGCACTGGCGAAAGACACGAAAAAATCCCTGCTGTTCTATGCCATTCCGCTGCTGGCCGGCCTGGCCGTGACGCACGCCTTTATTCCGCCCACGCCCGGCCCGGTGGCCGTAGCCGAGATTCTCCAGGTCGATCTGGGTTGGCTGATATTCTTCGGCGCCGTGATCGGCATCCCGGTCACCCTGGTCGCCGGCCCGCTTTTCGGGAGATATATCGGAAACCGGATGTACGTGAAAACGCCCGATTTTTTCAAGGAGGAAGATCCTCTCCGCGAGACGACGCGCCTGCCGTCTTTCTGGCAGGTAACGGGCATGATCATCATCCCCCTGGCGCTGATTGTGGCTAACACGGTGACGGGTGTCTGGGCAAAAGCGCACGGCATGACCGACACGTTCCCGGTGCACCTGATTACCTTCCTGGGCCACCCGTTTATAGCCCTGCTGATAGCCACTTTGGTGGCTATATACACGCTGGGCATCCGGCGGGGATTTACGCGGACGGCGATACTGGAATTAAGCTCCAAAGCCCTTAATCCGGCGGGGCTGATCATCCTGGTGACCGGTGCGGGCGGCGTTTTCAAGCAGTTGCTGGTAGACAGCGGGATCGGGGTGGCGCTGGCGGAGAGCATGTCCGGGTCGGCATTGCCGCCCCTTGTGCTGGCCTACCTGCTGGCGCTGATCATCCGCGTGACGCAGGGATCTGCCACTGTCGCCATGATTACGTCGGCCGGAATCATGGCGCCCCTGTTGAGCGCCTGCCTCCTCTCCGAACCGCACAAGGCGCTGATCGTAATAGCCATCGCTTCCGGTGCAACCACACTTTCGCACGTCAACGACAGCGGGTTCTGGCTGGTAGGGAAATACCTCGGCATGAACGAAAAGCAAACGCTCCGCTCATGGACGGTGATGGAAACCATCATCTCGATTACCGGTTTTACGCTGGCTTTCGGTTTAAGTTTCTTTTTCTGATGCTGTTGTGAAGATGAACCGTTCATCGTTCATCGTTAAATACGTAACGGGAAACGCGGCAGACGTTTCCCGTTACGTGTTTGCGGCCGTTACAGGGATTTTATCCTGAAGTTCCTGAATTCCACTTTCATGGGAGGACCCACATGCACTTGAACGCCAAGCAGTCCGGAGAGCCTTCGATTCGCCGCATCGCTGTCCGTCACATCGCTCGCCAGCACTCCGTTGAGGTAGTGCTGCAGGCGGTTACCTTTGGCAACGATACGGTACTCGTTCCAGTCGTTTTTCCGGATGTGCCGGTTTAGCGGGTCGTGCTGAAAATCAATCGCGCTTACGTCCTGATGGGACGGCGAACGGTAAAGAGAGTCGATCACGACGGTCTGTCCACGCAGTGCCAGGAACTGGCGTCCCCGTTCCTCGTAATTTTGTCCCGTATACTGATTTCTTCCGTCGATATCGGCCTGGTAGCCTTTCAGTGCATAAGGCACGTCCGCTACCCGCTCGTTGCGATAGCTCACTCCGCTGTTTCCGTTTTCCGAAATCCGGTATTCCACTTTCAGTTCAAAATCTTCCAGGACGAGGTCTTTTCTGATGATGAACGTGTTCCGGCTCAGAAGGGTGGCAGGCGTGACTTCGCCTACCATGCAGCCGTTTTCGACACGCCAGTAGACCGGATCATACTCCCAGCCGTCCAGCGATTGCCCGTCGAAAACGGACTGGTATCCGCTACAGCACGTGCACAGGACGATTCCGCCGTAAACCGGAAGCATCCGGACATAGCGGCACAAGGTCTTTGTCTTCATACGGATTGCGTGAACGTTCATTCGTAAAGTCCCTCGCGCGAAAGCAGATGGTCCAGGTTGGCCACGCCCAGTCCGACAATGGCCATCACCGTTGCTGCATGTCGCTGGTATTCGGGGATGCTCTTCGTATACAGGTCCCGTTCCGTATGCCATATTTCGCGGTAATTGAAGTTGTAGCCCCTGACGTCGTCTTCGTCCAGCGCAATGGCAGGTATGCCCTTGATGGCGAAGACGGAGGCATCCGTCCCGCTGAGGCGTACGGGTTTCGCCCGCGGGCCGGTTTGCTTCACCTCGAAGGGTATTTCGGGATGGATGGAAGAGAGCGGGGCGCAGATCCGGACGAAGTCGGGATACATGGCTTTCGGCACGCTGATGCTTACCGGAGGCAGCGGGCCGCCGTCGCGGTTGAAGACGTTGGAAATCCGGTCCCACTGTTCGGGATGCGAGGCGGCCCACGCCTGTGCGCCCAGCAGTCCGTATTCCTCGCCGGCAAAGGCGATAAAGAGCATGCTGCGTTTCGGACGGGCGCCCGAGGCGGCTACCAGACGGGCGGCTTCGATGACGGCGGACACGCCCGACCCGCAGTCTACGCCGCCGGTGGCCGCGTCGTGCGAATCCAGGTGGCCGCTCAGGATGACGTATTCGTCGGGGTAGTCGCTTCCCCGGATTTTCCCGGCCACGCTGTAATATTTCACCGGCCCCAGCTTGAAATGGTTGCGGATGTCGAACTCCAGCTCGAACACGCGCCGCTCCTGCACCATTTGCCGGATGATTCCGTACTGGTGTTCGTCGAGTTTAATGTCGGGGAGTTCGGGGAGGCGGTCGAAGGTCATGGTCGAATCCTTGACCACGCTCCGGTCATACAGCGCCACCAGCGGCACCGTTGCCGACTGGATGATGCCCAGAATGCCCGCCTCGCGCATTTCCCCGTAGAACAGGGCCGGCTCGTCGAGCAGCGTCAGCAGGGTGTCGTTCCTGTTTTTCAGGCGGTTGTTTTCGGCAATTTCCCGGTTTCGTTTGCGGATTTCCCCGTTCCGGGCAATGACGGACGCACGGATGGAATCGGCCGCGGCGCCGTGCGGAATGGACCAGCCGGTGTTTTTGCCGGTGATCAGCACCCATGCCCCTTTCAGCGCTCCTTTCATGCGGTCAAATTCCTCGCGCGTTTTCGGCTCAAGCAGGACGTGTCCACGTTGCAGCCCTTTCGTCCCGGAAGAGTATGACGGTGTGACGAAATGCAGTGCCATGGCCTGATCGCCGCCCAGCATCCGCCCGAACCACGGGCCGCGGTTGAATCCTACCGGCACGGTTCCGCCCTCGTTCCGCTCCACTTCCAGCCCCCATTCGGCAAAACTGGCAGCCACCCAGTCGACGGCGTTGTCATAGGCATCCGAGCCTATCGGACGGCCGCCAAAACGGTTGGTGAGCACATCCAGGTGATTCATCACCCGGTTGTCCGCCGTCCCGAGTTCGATCAGTTTTTGGACTGCCGCATCCTGTGCCGACGCAGTCGCAAGCGCTATGCCTATCCCGACAGCGCAAAGTAATACTGTTTTCTTCATCTAATTCAGTTTTTAAGTTCGGGCACAAATGTATTCAAAAAAAACGTACCGGCCCACATCTCCGGGCGATCTTCCCGAATCCGGCAGGGATCACGGCCGTGCCGGCACGTCGTCGACGAAGTCCCCCTGACTCTCCTCCATTTTATAAATAACATTAATTTCGATTGATGCTGTATAAGTGTATGTACATTTGCGGGGATTTAATCGGCAAAGCCGGTTTCATAGCCATATTAGACGGATAGCGGGAATGAATCAGACTGTATGCGGCGTGGATTTGTGCAGAGAACCGGAAACCTTCCGGCAAGTTGCGGAGAAAAGATGTTCCGGAGGCAGATGCATCAACCCGAACCGCACCCAGTATTAAATAAATTAACGATGGAACGAACATTAAAAAACGGTCTTTTAGCGATCGGTGCGTTGGCGGTATTTGCGGAAGCGCCGGCGCAAAACGCCTCCTATTTCAGGGGAGGGAAATTATACCTTGTCAACTCAAGTCACCAGGACATTGCGTGGATGGACAGTCCGGACGAATGTATCCGCTTCCGTGACGAACAGATGATTACGCCGGCGCTGAAGCGGCTGGCGGAGAGTGAGTCGTACTGTTTTTCGGTCGAAGACGCCCTTTCCCTGCGGGAATATCTCGAACGTCACCCCGACCGCTACAGCGACATCCTGAAGTATACGCGGGAGGGACGGCTGGAATGGGGCGCCACCAGCAAGCAGCCCTACCCGTCGATGTATGACGGGGAAGCGCTCGTCAGGCAAACGTACTTCGGACGGAAATGGCTGCGGAAAACACTGCCGGGCGGCGACTTCCGCACGGCATACAACGAAGACGTCCCCGGCGTAGCCCTGCAACTCCCGCAAATCCTGGCCAGAGCGGGCATTCCCTATTATCAGATCAGCCGTCACCAGCCCGGTTTTTACCGGTGGTTCAGCCCCGACGGCAGCTCCGTCCTGGCGTGGACGCCGGGACAGTATCACGACAAAACGATGCCCATTGCCGAAGCGCCGACGGAAGCAGCACGCACAGATACCCTGATCCGTTACCTCAGCGAGTTTGACGACTATTACAGAAAACGGCATATCCCGCCGGTGCGTCTCGTGCTCTATTCCTTCGACTTCTCCAAGCCGGTGAACTGGGACAGGTACATGGACGACTGGAACGGCGAAGCACAGGGAGAGAATGCAAGAGGATTGCCCCTGATCGGATATTCCACGTCGACCCGGGTGATGGACGAGATTACTGCGGGACAGGATGCGAAATTCGACGAACTGCTCGGCGAACGCCCGAACGTATGGCTCTACATACACGGACCCTCACATCGCCGTGCCTTGAAAGCCGGTCGGGAAGCAAGCCGCCTGCTGACGGCCGCGGAAAAATTCTCCACCTTCGACGCCCTGCTCGAAAACACGTTCAGCCACTACCCTGCCCGCGAACTGACCGGCGCATGGGAAGCAGCCATCTATCCCGATCACGGCTGGGGCGGCAACCGGGGCGACATTACCGACCGCCTCTTCCGCGACAAGCTGGAATTTGCACGCGACTGCGGACAGGCGCTGCTCGACCGCTCGCTCACCTCCATCGCCCGGCGCATCAACCTGAACAGCGCATACCGGCAGGCCGTGACCGTCTTCAATCCCCTCTCCTGGGAACGTACCGATCCGGTAACACTCACGCTCGATGTGGAGGGGCGGGCAAATACACATTACCGGCTGGTCGACGCCGATGGCCGCGAAATCCCCTGTCAGTTTACGGACTGTCCGCCCACCGGCAAAAGAGACGAAGTGATCACGCTCCTGTTTGTGGCCGAACAGGTGCCGGCGCTGGGCTATAAGACCTACTACCTGACCGAAGGAGCGCCTCCGGCAGGCAACGACCGGATTCCATCGGCCGTCCCTGCCTACGAAAACAACTATTACAGGGCTGTCCTCGGCGACGGCGGCATCGAAAGTCTGTATGACCGGGAACTGAAACGGGAATTTTTCCGCAACGACAAGTTTTCGGGCGGCGAACTGTTCACCATGCAGTCCGTCGGCAACGGCGCGGGCGAATTTACCGATGTGCAGCAGCCGACCATGGAAGGCTTCGACCAGCTGCGCAATTACCGGCAGCAGTGGCAGTGTGTCGAGACCGGCGCCGTGCGCGATGTCTTCCAGACCGTCCAGCCGCTGAAGGAAACGCAGGCCGTCGTGCGGATAGCCTTCTACAGGACCGTCAAACGGATAGACGTAGAGGTCGACCTGAACCGTTTCAGCGGCGAGAACTGGCGCGAGTTCCGGCTCGCTTTTCCGGTCAACATGAAACAGGCCAGCGTGGCCTATGAAGTCCCGATGGGCGTCGTTGAAGTCGGCAAAGACGAAATAAAGGGCGCCGCCGGATATTCCAAGGCCACGCAGATATACGGCACTCCCTGCCGCGACGTGCACCCGCGCGAGGTGCAGGACTGGTTCTCGGCATCGGACGGAAAAGCCGGCCTGACCATCAGTTCGGACGTGGCCGTCTTCGACTGGATCGATCCGACCGACCGCCCGGCGGATTACGTCATCCTGCAACCCGTCCTGCTGGCCAGCCGCAAAAGCTGCCACTGGCTGGGCAATGCCTACATACAGCCCGGCAACCATTCCTGCCGCTTCTCCCTCTACACACATGCCGGCGACTGGCACAACGGCTACCGGCAGGGCACGCAGGCGCGGCAGACACTCAAAGTGGCCGTTACCGATACGGAAAAATATCAGGGCTTCCTCCCCGAACAGTTCGGTTTCGGCGCCCTGAGCGGACAGGGCGCTGTGGTCAGCACCATAAAAAAATGCGAAGACGACGATTCCGTCATCCTCCGCTACTACAACATCGAAGGCAACGATGCCGAGGTGACGTTCAGCCTGTTCAGGGATATCGAATCGCTCCGCCGTACAAACCTGATCGAGGAAGAACCGGTCGCCGGGACGTTTTCCGGAAAAGGATTCTCGTACAGACTGGGGCATCACGCGATCGAAACGTTTAAAATAGGAACCAAATAAAAAAGGTCCGGGTCGATACCGGCGGAGCATCTCCACATCGACCCGGACGGAAACCGAAAGAATCATGAACCGTAAACCGGATTATTCGACACAAAAACAGTTGCCCGTCCTGTTCGGGTTTTTTATCATGGGATTTGTAGACGTGGTTGGAATTTCCACCAGCTATGTCAAGCAGGCATTCGGATTGAGCGACACGCTTGCCAACCTCCTGCCGATGATGGTATTTGTATGGTTTGCCCTATGTTCGCTGCCAACGGGCCTCCTGATGAGGCGAACGGGTCGCCGGACAATGGCGCTTGTCAGCGCAGCCGTAACGGCGGTGGCCATGCTGATGCCCGTGGCAAGCTATTCGTTTGTCTCCTTTTTGACGGCCTTTGCCCTGCTGGGGATCGGCAATACGATCCTGCAAGTTTCACTCAATCCGCTGCTGACGGACGTGGTCGAGGCGCGCAAAGTCACCGGTTTCCTGACGCTGGGGCAGTTTGTCAAGGCCGTGTCGTCGTTTCTGGGTCCCGTACTGGTCGGGGTGGCGGCGAGCCGGTTCGGCAACTGGAGTTATGTGTTTCCGGTATATGCCGCTGCGACGCTGCTTTTTTTCGTCTGGCTGTATGCCACCCCCGTGGCGGAAACCCGGGAGACCGGCACGGCACATGCAGGATTCGGCGTTGTCGCGTCGCTGTTGAGAAACAGGCAAATGCTGATCTGGCTATCCCTGATCGTACTGATCGTCGGGTTCGAGATCGGACTGATGACCGCCGTTCCCAAATACCTGGAGGAGCGCTGCGCCCTGCCCCTGGAAAAGGGCGGTCTGGGGTGCAGCCTGTATTATGCCGCCCGCATGTTGGGCACGTTTGCAGGTTCCTTTTTACTGGTGCGGATGTCGTCGCGCCGGTTCATCCTGTTCACCCTGGCCGCCGCCATGCTGTTCTTCGGACTGTTCATGCTGGCCGGAAGCGTATGGGCGCTGATGACCGGCCTGTTTGGCATCGGGCTGATGTGTGCAAACGTATTTGCCATCGTCTTTGCCGCGGCCATCCGGTCGGATGCGTCGAAAGCCAACGAAATCTCTGCCCTGATGATTATGGGAGTAGCGGGAGGCGCCCTGGTGCCGCCGGTCATGGGCATAATCGCCGACGCAGGCAGTCAGTGGAGCAGTCTGTTTGTCCCTCTGGCCATACTGACGTATCTGTGGGCGGGTTCGTTTCAGGCAATAAAAAAATAGACCGTCATGAAAGAATCAATCGAAGCGTACCGGCAGGAAGGAAAAGACCATGATCCCTGCCTGATTCGGGAACAGCGGCAGACGAAACCCGGTGTCTGAAAAGGCCGTCATACGTTCAGCGTATGGCCTGGCCTGTTCTTCCGGCGTATGCGGCGGGATTTCACCGCTACATTCCTTCGAGCAAACGAACCTCATTTCCACCTCCTTTTAATAACAAAACAACCTCAGTAGCGGCAAGCAGAGGATATGGGCGGACCTCATTACCTCCTTATCCCATACTGAGGTTGTTTTGTTATTAAACCCAAAATGTCCATTAGACATTTCCCCGTCGTGTCTGGAAGAGGGCCTGCCGGTAAAAAACAGCCCGTCCCGGCCAGGGACGGAATGTTGGTAGAAAACGGAATGCAGCAGAATCACCCGTCCCGGCCGGGACGGAATGTGAACGAAAAAGGGGGCACGGCGGACACCTGCCGGGGCTGTGTCCATCCGCCTGTCTTACCCTGCGCCAAATAAGGCCCTTCCGACCACATTCCGTCCCTGGCCGGGACGGGTGGTGTACCCCGTGTTTCCTTTTCTACCCACATGCCGTCCCTGGCCGGGACGGGCCGTTTTACCGGCAGGGCGCCTTCCGGACACGACGGGGTAGTGTCTAATGGACATGTACACAATGCCCCTCGTTCATCGTTCATCGTTCATCGTTAAGGAAGGCCCGTCCCGGCCGGGACGGAATGTGAACGAAAAAGGGGGCACGGCGGACACCAGCCGGGGCTGTGTCCATCCGCCTGTCTTACCCTGCGCCAAATACGGCCCTTCCGACCACATTCCGTCCCTGGCCGGGACGGGTGGTGTTCCCCGTGTTTCCTTTTCTACCAACATGCCGTCCCTGGCCGGGACGGGTTGACGGGCGGAGATTCCGTTTGCGGCCGGCAGGCTGTCCTCTCTTCCGGACACGACAGAGCAGCGTCTAATGGACATTTCGGGTTAAAAGGAGGTTCGTTTGTTCGGAGGAATGTAGCGGTGAAGTCCCGCCGCATACACCGGAGGCACATGCCAGGCCCACGCTGAACGTGTAACG
>JAIRXI010000272.1 GCA_031268395.1 Tannerella sp.
ACCGTTCAGACAATATCCCCGGCACAGCCAAGACGCTATGCCGGGCGACAGTTCCTGCCTTACAGCAAGCCCGGAGGCCTGCTTTTAACCCGACGTAGCGAAGACGCTACGCCGAGCGGGGGAAAAACGGCCCGCAACGCACGATAGCCCGTCCCGGCAGGGACGGAATGTTGGTAGAAAACGGCCTGTAGCATAATCACCCGTCCCAGCCGGGACGGAATGTGAACGAAAGGGGCATGGCGGACACATGCCGGGGCTGTGTCCATCCGCCTGTCTTGCCCTGCGTGAAATAAGGCCGTTCCGACCACATTCCGTCCCTGACCGGGACGGGTTGACGGGCGGATATTCCGTTTGCGGCCGCCGGCAGTCTTCTCTTCCGGACACGACAAGGATAGTTGAAAGTTATAAATACACAACGCTCCCGTTCATCGTTCATCGTTCATCGTTCATCGTTTTCATCGTTCCATTTTTTCAGAACTGGAAATAGATAAACGGCACGATCCCGGCGCTTTTGACCTGTGCGACCAGAAATACGGCAAGGGTCAGATACAGGATTTGCAGGATCAGCGGCGACCGGGCGACGGCCTGCTGCATGTGCAGGTCGAACCGTTTGGGGATGAAATGAATCAGGTAGCCGCCCAGCATCAGTAAGAAAACGGCCGGATAGCCCTTCACAAACTGGGCAAAGACGTCCGGATAGAAACGGGTGAAGATCTGTCCGAGCATCTCGAAGGCGGTATGGATCGAATCGGCGCGGAAGAAGATCCAGCCGAAACAGACCAGGTGAAACGTGAAAATCACCCCGCAGACACGGCGCAGCGGCGTCATCTCCGCGCCGTCCTTTTTGAAACCGGGGAAGCGCTTCATCATCCACTTGTGAACGGTCAGCGCCAGGCCGTGGACGCCGCCCCACAAGACAAACCGGAAGGCCGCGCCATGCCACAGTCCGCCCAGCAGCATGGTGACCATCAGATTGACATACGTGCGGAGCCTCCCTTTCCGGTTGCCGCCCAGGGGGATATACAGATAATCTTTCAGCCAGGTGGAGAGCGATATGTGCCACCGGCGCCAAAACTCCGTGATCGTAGCCGACTGGTAGGGCGAATCGAAATTGGCGCGAAAGCGGATGCCCAGCCACAGGGCAATCCCGATCGCCATGTCCGAATAGCCCGAAAAATCGCAGTAGATTTGAAGCGCATACCCGTAAACGCCCAGCAAGTTTTCCACGCCGGTGTACAGCGTCGGGGCATCGAATACGCGGTCCACCAGATTCAGGCTGAGGTAGTCGGAAATGACACACTTCTTCAGCAGTCCGCAGATGATCAGATACAGCCCTTCGCCCAGATGCGCCCGCGACAGGACGGGCGTGCGGTACATCTGAGGGATAAAGTCGCGAGCACGGACAATCGGGCCGGCCACCAGACCCGGGAAAAAGGAAATGTAAAACAGGTAGTCTATCCAGCGGCGAAGCGGTTGCAGCCGTCCCCGGTACACGTCGACGGTGTAGCTCAGCGACTGGAAGGTGAAGAACGAGATGCCGATCGGCAGGAAAATATCCACAGGCGTACAGGTGATCGACGCCAGCGACGGGATCCCCAGCCAGGCGCCGGCGTGTTGCAGGCACATCGCCCCCAGACTGTACAGGAAGCCGGTGTACTTGAAATAACTCAGCATCCCCAGGTTGATGCACACGCTCAGCGCCACCCACGCCTTTTTCCACTTCTTCGTCCGGGAGGCAAAGATGCCATGCGCAATCAGGAAGTCGGACGTGGCCGTAAAAAGCAGCAGCAGAAAGCAGAGGCCGCTGGTTTTGTAATAGAAATAGAGCGAAAACAGCGTGATATAGACAATGCGCGTCAGCGCATGTTTGCGCAGCGACAGGAAGATGATGAAGAAGCCGGTAAACAGGAAAAAGAAAAACCCCGTACTGAACAGCAACGGCTCTTCCGGCCGGTAGAGGAAAAGCTCCCCCAGCCGTCCGATCGAAAAGGTCTGTCCCAAAAAATTAATATCCATTGGCGGTTACCGGAAGCTGCCGGTCCATTTTTAGCCGGACAAGCGCCTTGTACAGCAATTTGCCCTGTTCGTGATACCCCTCCACGCTGAAGTGCACGCGGTCGCGGCCCAGCAGTTTCCCGTCCCGCCATTTCCTGCACGAACCGGCGCCGCCCGTTGTATGGTACAGGTCGAAACAGGCAAGCCCTCCGGCTTCCGCATACTCCGTGATGGCGCGGGCGGTCCGGTCGATATTTTCGTTCCGCACAAATCCGTTCCGCGTCCGGCGGAAGCCCTCGGCCGGCGTGGTCAGCAGGATGGCCGTGGAGGGGAGATATTTCCGGATCAGGCGGATAAAGCCGTCCATCTGCGCGATAAAGGCTTCTTCCCGGAAAGGGCGGCCCGTGTACGATTCGTTCGTCCCCAGGGTAATGATCAGCAGCGAAGGGTCGAGCAGCGACAGCTGGCGGACGTAATCCGCATCCGCATAATTCACAAACATGGCCCCGTTCTGGCCGATGGCATGATACAGGATCCCCGGCCGGCCGTTCAGGAGCGAGAAACCGTAATAGCTGCCGGTCGCCTTGTCCGGGAGATCTTCGTCCGGGCCGGCGCTGTACAGGTGCAGCGAATCGACGTCGGTGGCCAGGCGGAACGTGTCGACCACCACCTCCGGCGCGCGCGGGTCGGAGCCGCAGACGGCCTCCGTCCAGCGACCGTCGTCGGCCCCGGGCAGCAGGCGGGGCGTCTGCGCGTCGCGATAGAAGAGCACTTCGTCGAACGCATAGCCGGCGCCGCGCAGCGGACTGATCCCGATCTCCAGGTCGACGCGCTCCGATTCGGGACGCAGCCCCATCCCCCCCAGTCCCCACCGGCAGCCGGGCGTTTTCTGGACACACCGGCCCGACGTCCATTTCCCCGCCGTCGACGACGTGATCCGGTAATCCTTCGGCTCGTTCACCCGGGCCAGTTTCAGCGGCGCGATCCATCCCCGGCCCGCATTGCCGAACGTCTCATGCAACATGCGCATCACCTGTCCGCTGTAGAACCCCGCCTGCACGTGCGAATCGCCCAGGTGGACAATCCGGACCACCGTGTCCTTGCCCGTCAGCAACTGGTCCAGCTCATACAGAAAACCGTCCAGCGAACGCGCCGGATCCGTCACCCGGCAGAGCGAATCGACGGCAAACGGAAGTTGCAAATTGACGCTGTCCGTCAGTCCGGCGCGGAGCGACAGCGTCCATGCCGCCACCGGCCTTTCCGCCACCGTCTCTTCCGGCAGCGACGACAGGTTCCCGAACCAGCCCGCCAGGCCGACCGCCAGCAGCGCCATTCCGGTGCGGCGGCTTTTCCGCCCCTCACGGTTCCCGTTCATATTCATCCGCATTTTCATTCATTTTATCATACCATTCTTTTTCCAGCATCAGCGCCTCATAGAGCGCGCCGGCAAGTTCGCGGCCGCCCCGGAAGCTCAGATGCGTATAATCCTTGCTGGCCCAGCGGTTTTTCACATAGCGCACCATACTGTTTTCGCCCCCCATCGCCCGGAAGGTACTCCAGAACGTCACCTCCGCCGCTTCGGCCGCCTGACGCTGCGCCTTCTGAAGCGAGACAACCGCCGGAATCGTGCGGAAGGCGCCGTCGCGATAATGGCTCCGGTCCGACACGCCCAGCAGCAGTATGTCCGACGTCGGGAAACACTGCCGCACGTGCAGGATCACCTCCGTCATCTGTTCCCGGTACCAGGTATAGTTGTGCAGATTTTCCGCCGCCACGTTCAGCCCGTACTGCAGCACGATCAGGTCGTAGGGACGGATCTCGTTCAGCCGGAGGCAACTCGCCCGGTCCAGCCGGCTGAGTGTCACGCCGGAATTTCCGCGCAGCGAGAAATTATCCACCACCACGCCCCTGTTGTCTTCCAGCGCGACGCCCAGCGCCTGGAGACCTCCGGCGCGGCGAAACTGGAAACGCCCGTCCGAGAAAATCCCTTCCGCCTCATACTGCGTCACCCCGTCCGTGGCCGGCAGGACGGCCGTCA
>JAIRXI010000292.1 GCA_031268395.1 Tannerella sp.
GCACAGCTCCGGCAGGTGTCCGCCGTACCCCTTTTTCGTCCACATTCCGTCCCTGCCGGGACGGGTGATTATGCTGCGGGCCGTTTTCTACCAACATTCCGTCCCGGCTGGGACGGGCTGTTTTTTACCGGCAGGCATCTTCCAGACACGACGGGAAGTGTCTAATGGACATGTTGGGATAAATGCCCTGACGGGCAATCCCCGTTCATCGTTCATCGTTTATCGTTCATCGTTAATAGAGGACGGGTTGACGGGCGGATATTCCGTTTGCGGCCGGCAAACAGTCTTCTCTTCCGGACATATTGGAATAACAAAAACGTAACGGCGTAGAGACGTAGCGCGCTACGTCTCTACTCTTCCGGACACGACAGGAGAAGCGTCTAATCAGGTCCGCATACAGCCGGAAAATCCCCGATTTTCCCCCGAAAGAGGCCCAATTTCCATAAGGAAATACCCAATTCCCAATAGGGAATTGCCAATTCCCCATGGGGAATTGCCAATTCCCCTATGGAAATTACCAATTCCCTATGGGGAATTACCGATTCCCTATGGGGACTTACCGATTCCCTATGGGGAATTACCGATTCCCTATAGGGAAATTGCCGATTCCCTATGGGGAATTACCGATTCCCTATAGGGAATTACCGATTCCCTATAGGGAATTACCGATTCCCTATAGGGAATTGCCATTTCCCTATAGGGAATTTGCCCCGTAAAATCTGTTTTTGTCCTCAAAATGAGCGTTTTAAAAAAATAGACGCTTCTCCTGTCGTGTCCGGAAGAGACCGGCAGGCAGCAAACGGAATATCCGCCCGTCAACCTGTCCCGGCAGGGACGGGCCATCGTGCGGTGCGGGCCGTTTTCTACCGGCAGGTCCTCTTCCGGACGCGACGGGGAAGTGTCTAATGGACCTGCTGGAATTATTCGGATCCCTGTTTATTCATTTCCACAGTGACGCGGCCGGCTACGGTTCGCGCCTGTACGTTCGAATCATACATCGCTTCGCAGTGGATGGCCGGAAGGGCAAAGGAACCTGCATACGAGGCCATCAGCCGCACCTTGAAAATCCGGCTCCCGTGGCGGGGCAGATCGAAGTAGGTCAGCACGCGGTCGTCCCGGATGTCGCGGTACGTGTATGACCCGTTCTGTTTGTCCTCGCCGGCTTCTTCCGGCTGTTCCATTCGTTCGTTGTATATTTCCCAGCCCGACGGGATGATTTGCGTCAGCGCCAGATTCGTACAGTCGCCGAATCCGCTTATGTCCGAAACCTTGATTTCGGCCACAAAATCCTGTCCCTGCACGAGACGTGCAATGTCGATCTTCGATCCGTCCGGCTGCGTGTAGGCCACATCCAGCCGGATACGGTTTGCCATCGCGGGCAGTGAATCCCGGGAAGGCCTGATCTTGGAGGCAAGGCTGACATGCAGCACTCCGTCGCCCGCATTCCTGACCGTGACCTGACCGGAGGCCGGGCCGGGGGACAGGTCGCGCACGAAAACTGCTTTTCCTGTCTTCACCGGCGATTGTCCGGTACCGTTCAGCGACCAGTCAAACTGTATCGTGCCGGAAGTCTTCTCCGCCAGACGCGCCATGGCTGCCAGCGCATGGGCCGTTGTCTGGGTCGTAAAGGCATATTCTCCGGCCAGGTCGCGCGATATCTTCTGCGCCAGCAGAAAGGCCTCCTTTTCCATCCCCAGCAATAGCAGCGTTTCCAGAATCAGCGCTTCGTCCATGGTCGGGGAGCCGTACCAGGCATTGTTCAGCGAATAGGGAGTGATTTCCGTTTTCTGATTGAATATCATCTCTCGGGCCACATGCTCCCTGCCTGCCATCGCATAGGCGGCAGCCAGCCGCCAGCAGGCCTGTCGCGACAGATTTTTCGCTTCCTTCAGCCGGTTCATCGCACCCGTTTCCGGGGCGCCGGCCAGCGCAAGCGTATATAGCCGGTAAGCCTGGTCATATTCGTCGTCGCGGTAGCCATACCGCCGGCGAATGCCGTCCGGTCGCCAGTTCTGCGCCGCGACGCGCTGGTAGTTTTTCCAGCGGTCAAGCACACCGCCGTCGACATGGTAGCCCTTTTCCTTCGCCATGACCAGGAAACTGCCCGCATAGGAAGTTACCCACGTGTCGGCACGGGGATCACCCGTCCAGTATGCGATGCCGCCGCCGGGAAGTTGGCGGGTATACAGGCTGGCGATCGCTTCGCGAACACCGGTCTTCATCCGGGTGGATTCTTCTTCGTCCAGATCCTTGAAAAACGGCAGAAACAGCAGAGGCAACGCCCGCGAGATCAACTGTTCCGAACAGTAGTGCGGATAGTCGTGGAGGTAGTCGAATCGGCGGTTCAGGTCGACCGGGGGAATACGCGAAGCCTCCAGTTTCACCCAGTTTCCCTCGAAGGCGCCGTCCGGCTGCCAGGCGAAATCGGCCGATTCCCCGGGATTCAGCAGTTTGCTTGAAACATGCAGCGCCGGCGGATTCGGATTGCGTATATCTATTTCAACCGTTTCGCTGGAAACATGGCCGTTGCCGGAAGCCGTGACCGTCACTTTCCCGACGCCCGTTTCGGCACCGGACTTCAGGGCGAAGCGGACCGTCCTGTCGCCGGGGGTGGAGAAGGTCGCGCTTTGCTGCGACGGGCCGGTCAGCCGGAGTTTTCCGGTGGTTTCCACTTTGACGGATACGTCCTTGACCGTGTTTTCCATGACAAAGACATTTACCGGCAAAACGATTTCCTCGTCAATGCCGATCACGCGCGGCAAGGAGGAGAGGATCATCAGCGGCGTGCGGACGGGAACCGTCTTTTCCGCCTTCCCGTATGCGCCGTCCTGCCCGGCGGCGACCATCACGCGCACCGAACCGATATATGGCGGCAAGGTCAGGGAATGGGTCTGTTCCTTTCCTTTCCCGAGTGCAAACGGGCCGATGAAACGCACCACCGGACGAAAACGGTTGGCTTTTCCGTCCGGCGAGCGAAGGTCTCCATCGCCGCCGATGCCGAGGATAGAGCCGTATTTCCCCGTAAACGACCCGATCACCGCGTCGTACAGGTCCCACGTGCGAATGCCCAGCGCTTCACGGGCATAAAATTCATTCCACGGGTCCGGCGTCTTGAAATTCGTCAGGTCCAGCAGGCCTTCGTCCACCACGGCCAGTGTATAAGTCATGGGCTTTCCGTCGGCCTCCTTCACCTTTACCGTAAATTCCGTCTCGGGACGCAGCACGTCCGCCATGGTGATCCGGGGCGTCAGGACGGAATTTTTACGGGTCACGAAGACCGGCGCAACGCCGTACATGCGGATCGGCAGGTCGTTTGCCGTCTGTTCGTGGGGTTGCAGCAGGCTGACGTGTACATAGACGTTCGGCGCCATGTCCTCCGTCACCCTGAAGGTGTATTTGGTGTCGCCCGACGCGGGAATTTCCACCCATTCCCGGCTCAGTACTTCCGAGCCGTTTTCGAGGGCTATCAGGGCGCGCCCGCCCGCGGCCGCCGGAATCATGACCGTCGCTTCTTCTCCGGCTTCATACGAGGTTTTTCCGGTCGAAAATGTCAACATGCGGACGTCGTCCGGGTTCGATCTGTTTGAACGCCCCCGCCAGTCCGGCCAGTCCACGTAGACCGTCCCGCCGCAGGCATGTCCGTTTTTGCGGTCTTTCACATAGACCAGGAAACACCCCCAGTCCGGGTAATTCACCCGGAAACTGATCCGGGTTTTCCCGCCGACCGTGCTCAGCCGGCCGGAAGCCTCCGGCTTGATCGACGCGTTTTGCAGATAGGAGGCATACGACTTGTCTTCGTATCCCCACCACCAGCTCCAGCCGACGCGGTAGATTTTGTATTCCAGATCGGAGTCGTTCACCGGTTTGCCGTCCGCATCCAGTGTGACCACATTGAACGTGTGCTCCGTATCCGTTTCCAGATAATGCCCGGAGGCCTGACGGTTAAGGTCAATCCCCACATAGGTTTCGAACGGAGAATAGGGGACTGTCTGATAATAAAAGCTTGCATCACCTCCCGGTTCATATACGCGGCAGGAGATGTTCGCCTGCAGCATCCCCGGCGCATTTTCCGCCGGTGGCGCATAGAGATCGAAGCCGACCTCGCCCCGGTCGTCCAGCGTCTTTTCAAAGACCTCCGAAGCGCCGGGCGAAAAGTCCGTTGCCGGATTGTGGAAGTGGTAGTTTTCATATCCTTTGAAGTGAGCGGGGGCATCGGAAAGGGAGATTTCCACTTTCGTCTTCAGATACTGCGCCGTAACGCCCGTCAGCCAGGCAGAACGAAGCTTGGCCGGCGTCGGACCGTTTGCCGCGGACAGCCGGGATGCCGGGATGTCCAGACTGATTTTCATCCGGTTCGGTTTCACCGTTTCAATTCGCAGCGCCTTGTGAAAAGACGTCCCGCCAACCTTCACGAAGGCATTCCACAATCCTGTCGGGTCGTCGGCGCGGGTCGGCAGCGCAAACGTGTACAGGCCATTCAGTCCGTCCGTCGACAGTTGTTTTGTATAGAACTGTCCGCGGGGACTGTACAGTTCGATGGAGACCGGGTGGCTGTCCGGGATGCGCCGTTCCCGGTCTTCCAGCATGAACGAGACATGCAGCGTGTCGCCCGGTCGCCATACGCCCCGCTCGCCGTAGACATAGCCTTTCAATCCTTTCAGGACGTCCTTTCCGCCCACGTCGAAGCGGCTCAGCAGGTTCTCTTCGCCGTCCGTCGTCCGGAGGTAGGCTTTCTGGAGGCGGTTCGAGGCCACCACTGCGAAGGGTTTATTTTTGGCCGTGAATGCGGCAAATCCGTTCTCGTCCGTCCGGGCCGAGCCGACGGGCTGCAACTGGTAATTGTAGGCCGTCACTTCCGCATCGGCAACCGGCGTGGCATCCAGCAAGTTCGACACGGCTACCCACAGCTGGTTGTTTGAATTGCCTTTCACGATCATCCCCAGGTCGGAGGCCAGCACGTTGACGGCTGCATTCCGTTCCCCGGTCATGTAGTAGCTCGGATGACAGGGATTGTTGCGTTCTCTCCAGTCGTATTCGTCCCAGTTCATGTCTTCACTGTACCAGCTGTAATAGGCCGAGGGTATATCCCAGACGGCATCGTCTTTTTCGCTGATTTCGCCGTCGCCGATGCCCGTCAGCTCGCCGTCCTGCCGCGGAGCGTTTTCACAGGGATAGACGGCGTAATTCCGCTGGAAAGAAAGTTCCACCCGGTAGATGGCGCCCGGTTCCTGGCGGATGATGGAACTCAGGTCGAGGGAATAGTTTTCGCGGTTGTACGCCGTCTTGTCCGGGTCGCTGTCCAGCCGGAGCGTATTCCTGTATATCAGGCGTCCCGCCCTCCTCAGATCGGAGACGTAGGAAGACGACGAAGAGAAGCTGTTGCTTTGCAGGAACATCAACACGTTGCTTTCGAAAATGCGGATGATTCTCACGTCGACTGCCCGCAGGCCGACGGCGCGGAAGGGCAGGATCAGCTGTTTTGAATCGGGCAGAATGAAGCCGGAGGTCAGAAACTCGACTTTGGGATCCAGCGAAGTCAGCGCCACGGACAGGGAGAGGGTTTGATTCAGTTTGTCGCCGCGGATGCTTTCCAGCCCCTGGTCGACCCTGACCGACAGGGCGCCGAGTCCGTTTTTGCGTTCAAAGAAGAGGCTGATTTTATTGTTCTGCACCTGCGATGCAAAGGAGGGGATGCCTTCCAGCGTGATCAGGCCGTTCAGGTCCCGACTGTCGGAAACCGGATCCGAAAACGTCAGCTGCAACCCGTAATCGGGCGTCTGGATTACTTCTGCCGACAGCAGTTTGAACGGGCGGATTGCCGGGACCGGCACGGTTTCGACCACATTCCTGTCCGCCCGGATCGCTTTTCCGGAAACGCCGATTTCAAGACTGCCGTCTTCCTCCTTTCTGGCAATGCCGCCGACGGTAAAACGATAGCTGTTTGCATGGTCCATAGCCTCAACCTCCGGCTTGAACGATTCCGCTCCGCACCAGGCGGTGATCATCCGCTCCACGTCGGCTTGCCGGGGCGGGTCGCTGAAATGGATCTCTCCCGTGACGGAGACCTGATCCGGGGCATCTGCCGAGACATCAGGCGGCATGACTTTCACTACAAAATCCCGTTCTTCCACTCGGAATGAAAAATTAAATTTCGCCAGTTTACGGTCTGCCCTGACGGCCTTTCCCAGGGCAAAAACGGCATTGTAAAGCGTTCCCGGCTTCAGTTCCCCGGAGTCGGGCACAAACTCAATCGTCCGGTTATTCACCCAGCGGGTTTTCCCCTTGAGGGCCGGCGAAAAGCCGAACCATTCGTTTTCCAGTTCCACGCCTGCCTCGACGACTGGCTGCTCCTGCGCCAGTTCCAGCCGGACAGTGGACCGGGTTGAAATAACACCGCCCGTATAGGCGCTCACATGGAGTGCATATTCGGCCGGGGGGACAATGTCTCTGTTGTGCCTGCAGGAAGACAGCAGCAGGGGACATAAAATCATACAGAAAACAGTTATACGTTTCATATTTCTTTGCATATCGTTTATTTTCGTAATTTTTATTCGCATTACGGGGCATAAAGGTAGATGATTTTTCCGAACCGGAAACACGGATAAGAAAGAGGTGTAAAAAAACACTGCAGGTCTCTTCTCCACCGTTGTTGACATTTCTCCCTGATCAAAGCAATCCTTTCATCCTGTTGATCCCCTGTTTCTTCGCCGGATGCCAGTCGGGAAACGCAAATGGAAGAGGCCGGAGCATCGGGTGAAACTTGCACGGCCTGACTTTTCACAAACGGGATATGGGAAAAACAGGTGTCAGGAGTCAATCATATTTCCAGTCAGGGAAATGACAGTTATATCATCAAAAATAGTTGTACCTTTGCCTTGCTTGTGAGCCATTGCGATATAAAAAACATTCACATTGCCAAAGAATGACAATTGTTTAGTATTAAATGCAGAGAAATAAAAAAACGAGAATAGTAAACATTCATGAAATACAAAAACATTTTGGAGGAAGAAATAAAGAACAAGGTTACTCAGGACTTTTTTCAAAAGTTTGACTGCACAAAAATTTTGGGTAAAATCGACTTTGCCATAAAAATCAAGCGTCCTGCAAGCACGATTGATTTGGAAGACGAATATCTTTTGTGGGCGGAAGTAAAGCAGAAACCCACCGACATCCT
>JAIRXI010000340.1 GCA_031268395.1 Tannerella sp.
AGTGTTCACTGTTAAAAATCTTGTTTTTAAATGCGTCCTCCGGTACAGTGCTACCCATTCGCGGTGTTCGGGAGACACGTCCGGTCTCTCCCGCAGGATTTTCACTTCGGAATCGGTCGCTTCGCCTGAAAACAGGGCGATGAGAGGTGATTCTATATGTTCAGGTATCTGTTTCATTGATAAAATATTTTATCCTTTATCTGTAAAGTAGACAACCGGAGGGGTTAAAGAATGTGACACGACCAGGTTTTTTTATGTTTTATTATCACTCTGGAGGTGAAAGGTGCAGGGGGAGGGAAGGGGGGCGAAAAGGGGGGCACGGCGGATAGATGCCGGGGCGGTGTCCGTCCGCTCTTACCCTGTGCGAAAGAAGGCCGTTCCGACCACATTCCGTTCCTGCCGGGACGGGTTGACGGGCAGCGATTCCGTTTGCGGCCGGCAGCCGTCTTTTTTACCGGACACGACAGGAGAAGCGTCCGGGCCAATTTCCTTTGGAAGATTGGGCATCTTCCAAGGGAATTGGGCATCTTCCAAGGGAAAATCGGGGATTTTCCGTGCTACTGAGGTTGTTTCGTTATCAAAATGAGGTGGAAATGAGGTTCATTTGCCTGAAGAGTACAGGATGTTCCGGTAAAGAACGGGGAGAACGATGAACGGTGAACGGGGGCATGGTGTATGTATAATTTCCAACGTTCAACGTTCAACGGCTGAAGCGTCGAATGGACATGTTGGGATCATAACCTGTAGAGGCGGCCTTTGGACATGCCGGGAGGGCGCATTTCAGATGGTCGCTGCCCCCGGCAAAGGAGGCTACCGTTTCTTCATGATGCTGTTCAGTACGCGCACGGACGAGATAAGTTTATCGGTCGAAGTATATACGTCTACATTCCAGACATGCGAGGAACGCCCCCTGTGAATGACCGTTGCTACCGCGCGGACGGTATCGCCCTCATGCGCCGACGACAAGTGATTGCCGCTGATCTGCATACCGGTCATCATCTCGTCCGGCGCACAGAGGATGAAGGACCCCAGTCCGGCAACCGTCTCGGCCAGCGCCAGCGTTGCGCCGCCGTGCAGGATACCGAAAGGCTGGCGCGTGCGATGGTCGACGGGCATGGTGGCTTCGATCCGGTCTTCCGAGGCATACGTGTACTGGATGCCCAGATTCCCCATCAGCGCATGGCGGCCCTGCGCGTTCAACTGTTCCAGGGGGACGGCGGAGGGATGGATGGCCGACAGGATATACTTCTCGACCGCGGTGGCCACGCCGTCGGCTTCGTTGCTGTCCGTCACGCAGTCGGCACATGCCTTGACGGAATCCCGCGCGTTGCCCATTGCCACGCCCAGACCGGCCAGCTGGATCATGGTCACGTCGCAGACACCGTCGCCCACGGCCATGACCTCCTTTGCGTCGACAGACAGTTTCGTCATCAGCCAGCTCAGCGTATTGGCCTTGTCGATGTGCTGGGGGACAATCTCCAGAAAATAGTCTTCCGACCGGAACACGTCCAGCGAACCGGCCAGCTGTCTTTTCCAGTGCGCCTCCAGACGGGCCAGCGCCGCCCCGTCTTCGCTGACGATCATGCATTTGCAGGGCGAAAAGTCGACCGCCTCCGCAAAACCGGAAACGCCTTTCACGCACATGCCGTTCAGTTCCGCTTCCCTGCGGATGCGCCCGTTCTGCGGATGCGTCGCGATAATCGTATCCCGGTGATAGGTGAAAATGGGAAATCCGTTTTTCCGCGCTTTCCGTTCCAGGTAGGGAAGCATCTCCGGGTCTATCCGTTTTTCAAACAGCAGCTGGCTGTCCGGCAGCTGGATAATCTGCCCTCCGTTGCAGGCAAGGATAAAGCCGCCGTTCCGGTCCATCGCCAGTTCTTCCGCCAGCGCCCGCAGACCGTATGCCGGCCGCCCGGACGCAAGCACAATCTGCACGCCCAGATGCTGTATCTTCAATAACGCCATCTTTGTACGGAGCGTTATTTTTTTCGCTTCATTAAGCAGCGTGCCGTCCACGTCAAGTACCAGTAATTTGTAATTCATCTCTTTTTATATCTTCGACACGTAAAAGTACATGATTTTTTTTGAACCGGCAACGCCTTCAACACCGTCTCCCGAAACGGGATGGGGGTACGCCGCCGCATAAACTTCATGCAGGAAGGTTTTGTGAGCGAAGAACAGGTTTATCGTTCATCGTTCCCTGAAAAACAGCGCCTCAAAAAAGGGAGCAGCCGTTTTGCCGGAGGCAAATGGCTGAAGGCGGCTTTTGGGCCACGCGAAGTGTATGCCGGGAAATAATGAAAAATGGAGGATGAAGCATTTTGATCCTCCATTCTCCATTATTGTTTTTATCGCACAGTCCGGTCACTCGACAGGCGTTCCCGACCAGCTCCTGTTCAAATAGTCAATCAGTTCGGACGTAATATTGTAGACGTCTTCCGCCTGATAAATCGGAGTGCCTTCGACATTTCCGAAGATGATCTGATAATTCCTGTCTTTGTTGAACTGCCTCAGATGCCGCCGGACGGTGTCGCTCAACTGGGCATTCAGGCGCCGGCTTTCCTCCATCAGTTCCTGTGTGAGTTTTTCCTCGAGCGCCTGCAGATCCTGCTGTTTTTTCAGGATACGCTGCTGTTCCTGTTCCGCCCTTTCCTGGGTGGCAAAGGCCCCGTTGCGCAGCTTGTACTGGAAATTGTCTACTTCGGACTGCAGGTTACGCGCCTGCTGGGTGATATTTGCCCGGGCATTCTCCTGCTTCCGCACTAACTGCTCGTTCAGGTCTTTCGAAAAGTTGTAGTTCAGCAACAGGGAATCCGCATTGAAGTAAGCCACCGGAAAGCCGGTAACAGCCTCTCCCGAAGATGCAGTCGTCGTCGCCGGCAGCAAACTGCCTTTTTTTTCCGAAAACTGCAAAATAAATAAAATCAATATGGCTACCGCCAAAACACCATTAATCACGTAATTTATATTCTTCATACCGATTGAAATTTATATTCTGTTAGTTCCTATTCATCCGTTCCTGGAGATTTCTTTTCTCTGCTTCTTCCCGGTCCTGGGTTTTCGCACAGTAAATCCCCTTTTCTCTTAATGCGGCATGATTTCCGATATGCATATCCGGGAACCGGCCGTCTTTTTTCAGCATCACCCGGATACTTAGCAAAGCAACGCATCCCGCAAGAATTATAACTGTAAATACAATTGAGACACTCATTTTTGTTATATATTTGCGGACGCAAAGATACGAGTTTAGGCAATTAAAACGAATGATTTTTGAAATAATTCTGTTTTTTTTCGTCCTGTTGCCCGTATCCTGCTGATCTCAAGCGCCTGAAAAAGGTCATGAATTAATTGAAATAAAATATGAACAAGGAAAAAACGAAACAGTTGAGCGGCTTGCAACCGGCCGCAGTCTGGAAATATTTCTACGAAGTGACACAGATTCCCCGTCCTTCCGGGAAAGAAGGAAAAATCATCCGGTATCTGGAATCCTTTGCGGCAGAACATCAGTTGCCCGTCGAGAAGGACGGGGCCGGTAACGTACTGATCTGCAAGCCGGCCACGCCGGGCTACGAAAACCGTCCGGCCGTGATTCTGCAGTCGCATCTGGACATGGTGTGTGAAAAGAACCGTGGCGTGATACACGATTTTGAAAAAGATCCGATTACGACGGTGGTCGACGGCGACTGGCTCCGCGCCGAAGGAACGACGCTGGGTGCGGACAACGGCATCGGTATCGCCGCAGAACTGGCCCTGCTGGCCTCGGAAGACGTGGAGCACGGACCTGTCGAATGTCTTTTCACGGTGGACGAAGAAACCGGCCTCACCGGAGCTGCCGCACTGAAGGAAGGTTTCATGACCGGGAAAATCCTCCTGAATCTGGACAGTGAAGACGAGGGCGAGCTGTTCATCGGATGTGCGGGCGGTAAAAGCACGACGGCTACTTTTGCGTACGAGCCGCAGCCGGCGCCGGCCGACCTGCACTATTTCCGCCTGAACGTAAGCGGCCTGAACGGAGGCCATTCCGGCAGCGACATTCACAAGGGCCTGGGGAATGCCGTCAAACTGCTTGCCCGTTTTCTTTCCCTCCTGAAAAAAGACTTCCGGCCGGTACTTGCCGCGCTGGAGGGAGGCAACCTGCACAATGCCATTGCCCGCGAAAGTTATGCCGTGGCCGGCGTGAGGCCTGAAGCGCGTGAAGCGGCATGTGTGTTGCTGAATCATTTTGCGGCGGATGTGGAAAACGAACTGAAACACGCCGATCCCGGAGTCCGTCTGACGATGGAAACCGTCGAAGCGCCTCAAACCTGTTTCGACGACAGCCTGACCGACCGGCTGACGGATGCGCTGCTGGCCTGTCCGCATGGCGTGACAGGGATGAGCTGCGAGATGGAGGGACTGGTGGAGACATCGACCAATCTGGCTTCGGTAAAGATGAAAGAAGGCGGCCGGATTGTAGTGGGAACCAGCCAGCGCAGTTCGGTTGAGTCGGCAAAGACGGCCGTGGCCGATCAGGTTGCCGCCGTCTTCCGGCTGGCAGGCGCTGCGGTGGAACAGGGCGAAGGCTATCCGGGCTGGGCGCCGGACACCCGTTCCGGAATACTCAAAACGGCGCGGGAAACGTACCTGAAACTGTTTGGCAAAGAACCGGAGGTGAAGGCCATTCATGCCGGACTGGAATGCGGGCTTTTCCTGAAGAAATATCCGTATCTCGACATGATTTCGTTTGGGCCGACCCTGCGCGATGTCCATTCGCCGAACGAGCGGATCGAGATTGCTACCGTCGACTTGTGGTGGCGCCACCTGCTCGAGGTGTTAAAAAACATCCCTCCGGTATAATAGACGGATAAAAAATCCGTTTTAAAGGGAAAAGCAATGTTATTCATGGTACAGCAAAAACCGTTGATGAAAAAAGTAACCGTTTTATCTACCGTCCTGATGTTTGCGTTTAGCTTGCTGGCGGGATGTGAAGGGATGAACGACTATTCCGCAAATCCGGATCACCGGTTACACTTTTCGGCGGATACCCTTTCTTTTGACACGATATTCTCGTCCGTCGGCTCCGTCACGAAACAGTTCATGGTGTATAATCCGAACGGAGAAGCGTTGAAGATCGAATCCATCATGCTGGCAAACGCCGGGAAAAGCGGTTTCCGCATCAATGTGAACGGACGCAGGGGTGATTCGTTCAAAGACATTGACATCTGGAAAAAAGACAGTCTGTATGTCTTCGTCGAAGTAACGGTAAACCCGAACGGCGCCCACCAGCCCCTGATCATCGAAGATTCGATACTGTTCTACACCAACGGCGTTCGCCAGTCGGTGCTTTTGCAGGCCTACGGACAGGATATCCGTCTGATAAAAGGCGGCGTGACATTTGCGAAAGATACCACCCTGACGGCCGAGCTGCCCTATCTGGTGTACGACAGCCTGACGGTGGCCGAAGGCGCTGCGCTGACCCTCGAAAAAGGCGTCCGGTTTTACATGCACAGCCAGGCAAGTCTGATTGTTGCCGGTACGCTCAGGGCAAAGGGAACACGGGAAGAACCGGTGCTGTTTCGCGGCGACCGCCTGGACTATATCTATGCCGAAATTGTCCTGCCCTACGACCGGATCCCGGGACAGTGGAGGGGCATTTATTTTGCGCCCGCCAGTTTCGGCAACGAGCTTGACCATGTCATCATACGCAACGGCTTTTCCGGGCTGGTCTTCCGGGAATCGACCCCGGAACAGAAAAAAATGGACATCCGTCATTCGCAGATCACGAATATGGACGACCATCTGCTGGTGGCCATCAACTGCTGGATCGAAGCCTCCGACAGCGAATTTAGCAATTCGACGAACGCCACGGTCGCGCTGATTGGCGGGAAGTACCGGTTTGCGCACTGCACCCTGGCCAACTATAAAAAAATCGGTAAATCCAGGAACCTGCAAAGTCCCTGCCTGATGTTGTCCAACCATCTGAAATCCGACGAAAACGAACAGGCCTGTCCGCTGTTGCAGGCCGGCTTCGACAACTGCATCATTGACGGCAGTTTTTCGGCAGATTCGACGCATCTGTACAGTGGCGAACTGATGTTTTTCACGAAAGAACAGGGCGAAGAACAGGGCCATGACGCCACATTCAACTACCGCTTCAACAGTTGCCTTATCAAGACCGCCGCTGTCGAAAATGAACGTTTTGTCCGGAACCTGTTTGTGAAAAGCCCGTCCTACCTGAAAACGGCGACCCGGGAAGAGGCTTACGAATACGACTTCCGGCTGGCCGGCGAATCGGCAGGCATTGGCCGGGCCGACCGCGCCGTTTCGGAACAGTTCCCGGTAGACCGGTATGGCGTCAGCCGGCTGACGGGCGACACCGCGCCCTCTATCGGCGCCTACGAATACGTCTATCAGGAAGAAGAAAAGAAAGACTGATGCGCCATTTCCCCCTCCTGTTCCTGCTCGTACTGTACCCGGTGTTGCCGGAACATGCGTGTACGCAGGAAAAACGCCTGCAAGCGTTTCGCGTCATGTTTTACAATGTGGAAAATCTGTTTGATACGGAAGACGACCCGAATACGCTCGACGAGGAATTTCTGCCCGCCGGCCCGCGTCGCTGGACGCCCTACCGCTATTATACGCATTTGAGACAGACGGCCCGCGTGATCAGCGCCGTGGGAGAATGGGACACGCCGGCGCTGGTCGGGCTTTGCGAGATAGAGAATGATTCCGTCGCCATCCACCTGCTGACCCGCACGCCCCTGCGGATGCAGCATTACCGCTACTGCATGACCCGGGGCAACGACCGTCGCGGCATCAACAATGCACTGCTCTACCAGCCGGACAAGTTCCGCTATCTAGGCCATGAATCCGGCCGGATCCGTTTCACCGACAGTCTCAGACGTTCGCGCGACATCCTTCACGCATGGGGACAGGTCATCACGGGCGATACACTGGATGTGTTCGTATGTCATTTCCCCTCCCGTTCCGGCGGCGAGCGGGAAACGGAACGGGACCGGATGGATGCCGCCCGGCACCTGCGCCGGATGCTTGACTCCCTCTGTCTGATCCGGAAAACACCGCAGCTGCTGGTCATGGGCGACTTCAACGACGGGCCGGCCGACAGGAGTATCCGGGCGCTGACGGCATCCGCACATCCCGGATGGACGCTGGTCAATCTTTTTGCCGGCAAAACGGCTTTGAATGCAAAGGGCAGTCACAAATATCAGGGCGAATGGGCGCAACTGGACCAGATGATGGTCAGCAAGCCCTGGAAAAAATACCTGAAAGAAGGCAGCCCGCGGATCTTCAACGAACCGTTCCTGATGACGGAAGACAAAAGCCGGCGCGGACAGCGGCCGAAAAGGTCGTACTACGGATTCAAGTACGAAGGCGGATTTAGCGATCACCTGCCGGTTGTTGCCGACTTTTTGCTACCTTTGGCCGATTAATCGGAAAAGATGAACAAGTATCGTAACATCGTGTGGCCGGCTCTTCTCGCGGGATGGAGCCTTTTTTTTGCGGAAGCCCAGCCGCTTCGCAACCCGCTCGACATTCCGGCGACGCTGAGCGGAAACTTCGGCGAATTGCGGGCCAATCACTTTCATTCGGGTATTGACTTCAAGACGCAGGGCGTGGAAGGGAAAAATGTGTATGCCGTGCGGGACGGATATGTCTGCCGGATTGCGACGAGTCCCTGGGGATACGGAAATGTGATCTACCTGGCACACCCGGACGACAGCCTGATGACGGTATATGCCCATTTACAGCGGTTTTCCGGAACGATTGCCGCCTGGGTGAGGGAGCGGCAATACGAAGCCGAGCGTTTTGCGGTCGACCTGACGCCCGAACCGGAACAGTTTCCCGTCAACAGGGGAGACGTCATCGGCTTCAGCGGAAATTCCGGCAGTTCGGGCGGCCCCCACCTGCATTTTGAAGTGCGCGACCTCTCTACCGGCGAACCCCTCGATCCGCTGCCCTTTTATGAGAAACAGATAAGAGATTCGCGTCCGCCCGGGGTACGGGCGGTGATGGCTCATCCGGTGGAAGGCCGGGGCGTGGTGAATCACGCTGCCCGGAAACAGCAGTGGACGCCTGTCGTCCGGCCCGACGGCACGGCGGTACTGAATGAGCGGATAGAAGCCTGGGGCAAAATCGGATTCAGCATTCGGGCAAACGACTACATGGACGGCACGGCCAATATATACGGCGTCAAGGAGCTGAGCCTGTTCGTCGACGGCGAGGAAATATTCGGCAGCGTCATCGACCGGTTTTCGTTCGACGAGACACGCTGCCTGAACGCATGGATAGACTATGAGACATGGCGCGAGCAGCGGGTTTTTTTCATGAAAACGTTCGTGGAGCCGGGGAATTGTCTGCGGTTCATTACCGGCAGGCACGGAGGTTTTCTGACCGTTGACGAGCCGCGGGTATATCACCTGGTTTTCCTTTTGACGGACGCCTTCGGAAACCGTGAAACGTTTGCCATGGAGGTCGTCGGGAAAGAGCAGGAAATCCCGCTTCCCGACAGGCAGGGGACGACGCCGTTTTTCCGGCAGGAAGACAGTCGTTTCGGGGAAAAGGGCATCCGCCTGCTGATTCCCGAAAAAAGCCTGTATGCGCACCTGGATTTCAGGTATGCCGGCCGGAAAGACTCGGCGTATTTTTCCGACGTACACCGGCTTCACGACCGGCCCGTACCGCTGCACCGTCCGGCACGCCTGTCGCTGTTTCTCCTGCGCGACGGGCTGGCGGAGAAGAAACAGTACGGCATTGTTTCGTTGCGCAACGGGCAGCCGTCATGGATAGGCGGCGTCTACCGGGACGGCTGGCTGGATGCAGACATCCGGGAACTGGGAATGGATTATGCAATAGCGGCGGATACGGTCGCCCCGAAAATCACGCCGGTCAATCCCGCGCAATGGGTTCGCAACAAGACCGTCACCTTCCGCCTGACAGACAATCTGAGTGGCATAGACTCGTATCGCGGGACGATCGACGGGCGCTACGTCCTCTTTGAAATGGACGGCAAGAAAGCCCTGATCAGGTATGCCTTCGATCCCCGCCGCCTGTCGCGCGGGAAGCACGTTCTGTCCCTGACCGTCAAAGACGCCTGCGGCAACACCGCCCGCTACGAAAAGGCGTTTACCTGGTAAACCGGATACGAAGCAGCAGAAAAAGAGCGCGCCTTTACAGACCTTCAACCTCCGGCGACGACGAGGGTTTTTACCGTCGAAGGTTTCCGTTCCGGGGCAGATGTTACTGCCCGTTACAGGGTTGATTCGGATCACCGGTAAAACTCTGTGTTCACGGAACGAAGCGCTCTGCGACCGCCACACGGCAAACCTTCGTTTCGGACAGACCACCTCTCATTCAGGAGCTGTCAAGGGAGCATTTCAACTTGCCGTGCGCCGTCATTGCGACGAAGGAAGCAATCCCTGCGTGTATCGGCGATTGCTTCGTCGTTCCTCCTCGCAATGACGGTGTACGGCGCGCTGTCCTGCAATGACGGCGCACAACAGGTTGAGCAGATGTTGAGGGAGTATCTGCTTAACAATGAACGAGGGGGCATCGTTTATCGTTTCTATTCCCAATGATTTCTGGCCGTTCCCAATGATTTCTGACGAAATCGCCATGACTTCTGACGAATCGCCATGCTTTCCGGCGATTCGCCATGACTTCCGGCGAATCGCCATGACTTCTGACGATTCGCCATGACTTCTGACGATTCGCCATGACTTCTGACGATTCGCCATGACTTCTGGCGAATCGCCATGACTTCTGACGAATCGCCATGGTTTCTGGCCGTTCATAATTTGATTTTTCCGCTCACGATGTCTTTTGGCCGTATTCCGCGTCATCTGCGGAGAAGCACGCAGATGACGGCCCGCTGTGCGCCGTCCTGCAATGACAGGCACAGCGGATGCGTAACATGACTTAATAACAAAACAACCTCCGTAGCGCAGGCAAGGCATGAACCCTTCGGCAAAACCTCATTACCTTATTCTTTATAACCGGGGATGAAGGAGGTAATAAGGTCCGCCTGTATGATCATCCTCTGCTACGGAGGTTGTTTTGTTATTAAAATGAGGTGGAAATGAGGTTATCTGTCCGAAACGCAGGTTTGCCGTGCAGCGATCATCAGGCGCTTCGTTCCATGAACACATGGTTTTACGGGTGATCCGTTGATTCCCGTTAATTATCAATCATTGATCATTCATAATACGTATCTTTGTCGCCTGAAACAAGTATATTTTAATTCTATGGACACAGTTAACAGGCAAAAGCCGGCGCCGGCCTTCCATACGCTCCGGTCTGTTCTTTACCTCTTCCCTTGCTGCTTCTTCCTGCTGTGCAGCTGCTACAGCCACCAGCGGAAGCAGGCAGCGGCTCCGGGCGATTTCCCGGGCATACGGGCCAGGGGTGAAATAACGGCCGTGACACTGAATGCTTCCACTTCCTATTTCCGGTATAAAATGCAGCCCATGGGATACGAATATGAGCTGATTGCCGATTTTGCCCGCTCCCACCAGCTGCAACTGAATGTCAAAACGGCTGAAAACGTGACCCGCCTTACCGAGATGCTGCAAGCCGGCGAGGCCGATGTGGTGGCATATCCGATTCAGGTCAGCAGCCGCCTCAGGGAAGATTTTCTGTTTTGCGGACGCGAACAGCAAACCAGCCTGGTTCTTGTTCAGCGCGCCGGCCGGGACGGGACGGTGCTGACGGACGTGACGCAACTGGTCGGCAAGGAGGTGCATATCAAGTCGAATACCCGCTACCGGGAACGGCTGGATCACCTGAATATGGAACTGGGCGGAGGCATTCGGATCCGGGAGCCGGAAAAAGATACCGTCACTACGGAAGACCTGATAGCGATGGTTTCGCACGGGGAGATTGACTGCACGGTCTGCGAAGACGACGTTGCCCGCCTGAATCGCACCTATTACCGCAACATCGACATCCGTCTGGCCATCAGTTTCAGGCAGCGCTCGTCGTGGGTGGTCCGTAAAAACAATCCGCTCCTGGCCGAAGCCATCAACGAGTGGGCATCCGGAAAAACGGGGGAAAACACGTATCTGGCGGCATCCAAACGATATTTCGAGCTTTCCAAAAACGCTTTTTCCGGCATCGAAGCGCCGGAAATCGTGAACGGGCAAATTTCCGCGTACGACTCCCTGTTCAGGCTGTATGCGCCGCAAATCGGATGGGACTGGCGGCTGCTGGCATCCGTCGCCTGCCAGGAATCCCGCTTCGAGCCGGGACGGGTGGCCTGGAGCGGGGCGGAAGGACTGATGGGGATTATGCCGGCCACCTCGAAATCCCTCGGCTATCAGCCGAATGACATGAAAGACCCTGAGAAATGTATCCGGGCGGGGGTCGAATGTCTGCGCCGTTTCGGGCAGCGTTTCCCGGAAGCGCCCGACTCGCTCGAACGGATTAAATTCACGCTGGCTTCCTACAATGCCGGTCCGGGACACGTGAACGACGCCCGGCGGCTGGCGGAAAAGTACGGGAAAAATCCGGCGCTGTGGAGCGGACACGTGGCCGAGTTTATCTGCCTGAAGTCCGAGCCGGCCTATTATGCCGATTCGGTATGCAGGTATGGCTACCTGCGCGGGAAAGAGACGTTCGATTACGTCACGGAAGTGCTTGAACGGTACAGGTTCTATCTGGAAAAAACAGGAAAATGAGACGGGAAACGCGCCGTTGCGCAGTGGGCGGACGGTCCGGGCTGCCGGACGCCGTCAGGCAAGAAAACGTTCTGCCCCGGCGATGTCGCCCGGATGGTCCACGTCGATGATCTTGCTGAAAGGACAGGCCCTGAGCCGCAACCCGCCGGACACCAGCCGGCGCTGATAGTTCCGCATCCGCGACACGCCTTCCGCCAGCGCCTCGTCCAGTATCCGCAGGGCGGGGCGCCTCAGGCAGTATATCCCGCCCGACACATACCGGCTTTCGCCGTCCGGACGGTCCAGAAAATCCCGTATCATCCCCTCTCCATCCGTTTTCACGTAGAGCGGTTTCTCGTCGTCGACAAAATCCGTCACCGCCATCAGCCCGTCGCACGAAGCAGCCGGGAGCGCCTCAAACGCACGGATGTAGCGGCGAAATTCATCTTCCCGGAAGATCGTATCTACCGTCGTCAGGCAAAAACATTCCCCCTGCAGAAAGCGGCTCAGGGCATGGAAACTGTGCATCGAACTGGGGGTGGACTGCACGTGCAGGTGAAACGTCACAGGCACCCGGAGATGCTTCAGATAGTCCTGTACCTCCGTCATGGCCTCGTTCACAATGACGCTTATCGAAGTAGCTCCATTGTCCAGAAAGACGTTAATCAGCCGCCCGACCAGCGGAACACCATGCAGCCGAATCAGCGGTTTGGGTACCGTAACGCCCTCCCGAACCAGACGCGAGCCTTCGCCCGCAGCAATAATCGCATAATCCATTTTTCTGTCCTCTATAAATTCCCGGACAAAAGTACAAATTAACGATGAACGATGAGCGATGAACGATGAACAGCGCGCAGGCGCCGACCGGATGGCTGCCGGCTCGAATCCCTGCATAACAGCATGTATAACTGCTGAAAAGTAGAAGATTAGTTTCGTTTCAATGCCCTTCCGGATGCCCGTAACGGGGTTTTATTTTCCCGGAAACACGCTTACTTTCGATGAAAGTATGCTTACTTCCGACGGAAACAAGCGTGTTTCCGGGAAAAACATGTCATTTATCATTAAATTACGTACCTTTGCAGGGTGAAACAAAATAGATAATGTATAGATGAAACCTTCATTACTTGTACTGGCGGCGGGCATGGGAAGCCGTTACGGCGGACTGAAGCAGCTGGACGGCCTGGGGCCTTCGGGCGAAACGATTATGGACTATTCCATTTACGATGCCATCCGGAGCGGATTCGGCAAGGTGGTTTTCGTTATCCGGAAAGATTTTGAAGCCGACTTTCGCCGGAAAATCCTGGGCAAATACGAAAATCATATCCCCGCGGAAGTCGTATTCCAGTCGACGGACAACGTGCCGGAGGGTTTTGTCTGTCCTCCGGAACGTACCAGGCCGTGGGGAACGAATCATGCGGTGCTGATGGGCAAAGACGTGATCAATGAGCCGTTTGCCGTGGTCAACGCAGACGATTTCTACGGTCGCGACAGCTACGCCGTGACAGGCGAAGCGCTGGGACAGCTTGCCGGCAAACGGAATGAATATTGCATGGTCGGCTTTCGCGTCGGCAATACGCTGAGCGAAAGCGGTTCGGTGGCGCGGGGCGTCTGCAAGACCGACAGCAACGGATTCCTGGCGTCGGTCGTCGAACGGACGGCTATCGAACGGGTTGACGGGGAAATCCGGTTTGCGGACGAGAACGGCGAGATGGTTGTGCTGGACGAAAATACGCCGGTCTCCATGAACATGTGGGGATTCACGCCGGATTACTTCGCCTATTCCGAAGCCTTTTTCGGGGAGTTTCTGCGCGCCCATGCGGGAAACTTGAAAAGCGAATACTTTATCCCGCTTATGGTAAACGAACTGGTGACAAAAAACATCGCCCGCGTGAAAGTGCTGGATACAGCCTCGAAATGGTTCGGCGTCACGTATGCCGCCGACCGCCAGAACGTCGTCGACAAAATCCGGGCGCTGATTGATGCCGGGGAATATCC
>JAIRXI010000350.1 GCA_031268395.1 Tannerella sp.
AAAGATATACAAAAACCGTGAACTGTTATTGGTACGGCATGGGCTACAAGCGCTGCAAGCCCGCGCCGGCGGGAGTCTTTAACCCAACATGTCCATTAGCTGTTTCCCCTGTCGTGTCCGGAAGACGCCCTGCCGGTAAAACGGCCCGTCCCGGCCAGGGACGGCATGTTGGTAGAAAAGGGAACACGGGGAACACCACCCGTCCCGGCTGGGACGGAATGTGGTCAGAACGGAATTATTTCGCGCGGGGCAAGAAGCGAATGGACACAACCCCGGCAGGTGTCCGCCGTGCCCCCTTTTTCATTCACATTCCGTCCCTGGCCGGGACGGTGATTATGCTGCGTGCCGTTTTCTACCAACATTCCGTCCCTGCCGGGACGGGCTATCGTACGTTACGGGCCGTTTTTTACCGGCAGGCCCTCTTCCGGACACGACGGGAAGTGTCTAATGGACATGTTGGGCTTATTTTCCACAAAGCCCGGGCATCCGTTCCAGCGGAAAGCATTCAATCGCGACTTTAGGAGTTGTCCGGAAATAAATCATACATTTATCGGTCTGTTTTCCGCAATCCTTCAGCCTGAAAATGGTTACATACCCCGGTATGCACGCATTTTCAGGCTTCGTCCTGCAAAAAACATCTCCGATAAATTTGTATGATTTATTTCCGGACAACTCCTAAAAAAAGAATTAGCCATAAAATTCCCTACCTTTGCAGCCGGCAAAAACAGTATGAACCTAAAAAAAGAGAAACAGTATGTATATGGAACGTTACCGTTACCTGGATCCGAAGTCGGCGGAAGTCATTGCCAAAGTGACCGGCCTTTCCGCGGAAGCGATTGCCGTCATCCTGAAAAAACGGGTTGAATAAATGAACGTAACACCTTTGATACGGTAAAAAAAATGAGAGTCATCGATTTAATAAACGCAGACAGACGACCGGTATTTTCTTTCGAGATCCTGCCGCCGCTGAAGGGAAACAATATTCAGAAAGTATATGACGTGATTGACAGGCTGCGGGAATTTGACCCGAAATACATCAACATCACGTCCCATCACAGCGAATATGTCGAAAAGCCGCAGCCGGACGGGAGTATCCGCAGGGTCCCCGTACGCAGGCGGCCGGGTTCGGTTGCCGTTGCCGCAGCCATCCAAAACCGCTACGGCATCACAGCCGTACCGCATATTATCTGCAGGGGGTTCACCCGCGAGGAAACGGAGTATGCACTGATAGACCTGAACTTTCTGGGGGTCTATGACCTGCTGCTCCTGCGGGGCGACAGCAAAAACATGGCCGCCGAAATCCCGCCCGGCCATTCCCACCTGTATGCGACCGACCTGCAGCAGCAGGTAAACCTCTTTAACCGGGGAATTGCGCTGGACGGCGCCCGTTTCGAGCAGCCGGAAACGCCCTTTTCCTACGGCATGGCGTGCTATCCGGAGAAACACGAGGAAGCGCCGAACATGGAATCGGACATTTTTTATGCCGGGGAGAAAGTAAAAAACGGCGCCGGCTATCTGGTTACGCAGATGTTTTTCGACAATGCAAAATACTATGCCTTCGTCGAGCGCCTGCGTGCCGGAGGCATCGACGTGCCGGTGATCCCGGGCATCAAGCCGGTTGTTTTTGCGAGCCAGTTGACACTGTTGCCGAAAGTATTCCGTTCCGACATCCCGGAAGCGCTGGCCGCGGAATTGCGCAAGTGCAGGAACGACGACGAAGCGAAGGCGACCGGAGTGGAATGGAGCATCCGGCAGTGCCGGGATCTGATTGCAAACGGCGTCCCCGGCCTGCACTTCTACACGTTTATGGCCTCCGACAGCGTCTGCCGGATAGCCCGGGAAATCTTTTAAAACAACAGCTTATGAAACGAAGACATTTTATCCGCTCCGCCGGTGCGGCCGCGCTGGCCGGTACCGCGACTGGCCTGATGGCCGGCTGTACGGCATCCGGAGCCTTGAAAAGGGGGGAAATCATGCACACGGTGATTTTCGACCTGAAACACCCGGCAGACTCGGCCGAAGCCGGGAAATTCCTTGACGATGCCCGCCGGATACTGACCGGCGTCCCCGGCGTACGCAACTTCCGGGCATATCGCCAGTGCAGTCCCAAAAACGACTTCCGGTACGGCTTTCTGATGGAGTTCGACAGTCAGACCGCCTTCGACGCCTACACCGCCCACGCAGAACACGTCCGCTTCGTCCGGGAACGCTGGGATATGGAGGTCGTCCGCTTCCAGGAATCTGACTTTGTAATGTTGTAAGGCATGTATTTCAGAGACATCATCGGACAGGACGAACTGAAACGGCAGCTGATCCGGTCGGCACGCGAGGGGACGGTACCACATGCGCGGCTTTTCTGCGGGAAAGCCGGGACGGGCGCATTTCCCCTGGCCCTGGCGTTCGCCCGCTACCTGAACTGTACCGGCCGTTCGGAAACGGACGCCTGCGGACGCTGCCCTTCCTGCCTCAAATACAACGGGCTGATACACCCCGACCTCCATTTCATCTTCCCGATAGTGACCGCAGAACGGAAAAAACAGCGCTGCGACGATTACTTGCCCGAATGGCGCAGCTTCCTGGCCACCCACACGTATTTCGACCTGAACCTGTGGTTGAGCCACATGGATGCGTCGAACAGGCAGGCGCTCATCTATGCAAGGGAAAGTGAGGACATTCTCCACAAGTTTCGTTTGCGCATCTGCGAAGCGGCCTTCCGCGTGCTGCTGATCTGGATGCCGGAGCGGATGCAGCCGGCCTGTGCCAACAAACTGTTGAAAATGATCGAGGAACCACCGCAAAATACGCTGATATGGATGGTTTCGGAAGAACCCGACCGGATACTGGGCACCGTCCTGTCGCGTGCACAGCGGATGAACGTCGGCCCCATTGCGGCGGAAGCGCTGGCAGCGATGCTCGAAGCGCCGCCACACGAACTGTCGCCGGCGGAAGCCGGACAGCAGGCCCGCCTGTCGCACGGAGACTATCTCCGGATGATGGAAAATATCCACGCCGGCGAAGAAAACGAGTTCTTCCTCCAGCAGTTCATCCGCATCATGCGCAATTCGTGGGCGCGAAACGTGAAGGAAATGAAAGGCTTTGCGGAAGAGATGGCCGGAATCGGGCGGGAACGGCAGAAAAATTTCCTCGCCTATTGCCAGCACCTGATCCGCGAGAATTTCATATACCGCTTCGACTCCGGCGAAATGAACTACATGACCCCGGCCGAACAGTCCTTTTCCTCGCGTTTTGCCGCATACGTGAACGAACGGAACGTGTTTGATTTCGTCAGTATACTGTCCGAAGCCGGACGACAAATCGCACAGAACGGGCACGCCAAAATGATATTTTTCGACCTGGCGCTCCAGATCACTGTCTTACTGAAAAAATAACATCCGTGAAATTTCTCCGCACAGCGCTGTTTGCCCTCCTCCTCGCGATGTCTGCAGCACAGACGGGCTGCAACTTGCCGGACGGACGGAACACGGCAGACGTTCCCATCCGGATCCGGCGTTTTGACCGGGATGTATACCGGCTGCTTCAGGCGGATTCGCCGGCGATGCAGCAACAGATAGCCGCCGACTATGCGCCCCTGCTGGAAGTAATCGGGAAGAGTCTTTTCCGGATGGACGGCACACAGAGGCCCGCTCTTTTCGAACGCCTGCTCAACTATTACGCCGAACCGACGCTGAACCGGCTATACCGGGATGCGCTGGAGCAGTACGAAAACGTGGAAACCCTCGAAAACGAGCTGGGAAACGGTTTCCGTCATCTGCAAAGCCAGTTTCCGGCGATGCAGATACCGGCCGTCTACCTGCATGTCTCCGGCCTGCAGCAGAACGTCATCGTGGCCGACAGCCTGCTTTCCCTCTCCATCGACAAGTACCTCGGCGCCGACTATCCGCTTTACCGGGATTTCTTCCACGCCGGCCAGCTTCGCCGGATGGAGCGCGCCTGCATCGTCCCCGACTGCCTGACGGCCTGGCTGCTGTCCGAATACCCCTTCAGTGGCGATGGACGCATCTTGCTGGAACGGATGATTTACGAAGGAAAAATCAAATACATCCTCCACCGGGCCTGTCCGCAGCTTGCTCCGGAAATATGGATGGGATACACGCCGGCGGAATACCGGTGGTGCAGGCAAAACGAAAAAATGCTCTGGCGCCTGATGATCGAACGCAAACACCTGTACACGCCGGACGCGGCCACCACCGCCCGGTATTTTTCCGCCGTGCCGTCGACCTTCATTGCCGACGGCGCACCGGGGAATCTCGGCGTATGGATCGGCTGGCAGATCGTAACGGAATACATGAACAAAACGCACGTCTCGCCGGAGAACCTGATGAATGACGGGGACTGCCGGGAGATCCTGCGAAAATCAAAATACAAACCGTAACTTATGACAAATTTTCAAAACGGAGTCAGGATAATTGACGCCTCCCTGCTGGACGAAACAACCGCCCGGGCCAAACGTTCGCCGCGCCTGCGGATGAACTTTAATTTTCACGAAGACCTGAACGACCCCCTCAACCGTCTGCTGAACGCGATGGAGCCGGGCACATACCTGCGTCCGCACCGGCACTGCAATCCGGACAGGCACGAAATATTCCTGCTGCTGCGGGGCAGGGTTGCGCTGTTTCTTTTTGACGGAGCAGGAAACATTGCCGACCTGGTTATGCTCGACCCGCTGCGCGGCTGCTACGGCGGGGAAATCCCTGCCGGGGTATGGCACGGCCTGCTGGTGCTGGAAACGGGCACGGTGCTCTACGAAATCAAGCAGGGGCCGTTTGCGCCGCTGACGCCGGATAACCTGGCGCCCTGGTCGCCGCCGGCCGACGACGCCGGAGCCGTGCGCAGATACATGGAAGAGTTGTACGCACACCTGCCATGAACTGTCGGCAGGCTATACAGTCGTACCTGTCTGCAAACGGCCTCGAACGCATGGAGCTGAAGGCCGTACTGTTCGACATGGACGGCGTCCTCTACGACTCCATGCCCGGTCATGCGGAGGCATGGGTAGCCGCCATGGCGGAACGCGGCTATCGCTTTTCGCGCGAAGACGCTTACCTGAACGAAGGACGGACGGGCGCCGCCACCATCCGGCTGGTCTGCGACCGGGAGCGCATCTCCCTCTCCGACCGGGAAATCGAAGCGCTTTACGACCGGAAAAAGGAAATCTTCCGTACCCAGCCTGCTCCCGGGCCGATGCCGGGGGCATACGAGCTGTTGGAGGAAGTTGCGGAAAGCGGTCTCGTGCCGGTGGTCGTGACCGGCTCGGGACATGCCGACCTGCTGGACAGGCTGAACCGGACGTTCCCGGGCATCGCCTTCCGTCGCGACCGGATGATCACGGCTTTCGACGTGAAACACGGCAAGCCACACCCGGAACCTTACCTGATGGCGCTGGCCGGAGGAGGATGGCATCCCGGGGAAGCGATGGCCGTGGAAAATGCACCGCTGGGCATTGCCTCCGCCCGTGCCGCCGGACTGTTTACCATTGCCGTAAATACAGGCCCCCTGCCCGACGCCTGCCTGCTGGACGCCGGCGCCAATCTGCTTTTCCACAACATGGCGGAGATTACTGAAGCCTGGGAAAAGGGAGAATAAGTCCCGACAGCTATGCGTTTGGCATGTGGCCGCGCAGTCGCCATTGCCATGACGGACGCTTTCAAATAGACAGCAACGGGATCGAGAATGCCATACGTTCCATAGCCCCGGGACGGTGGTGGGCACAATCCCCCACCGTCCGGACACCGTGTCCCGTTTTTTACCGGCAGGCCTTACCGCTTGCCGGTGTGGACGAACGCAGTATACAGCTGTATCAGCGCCGATATAAGCAGGAAGGCAATCCATTCCATGCGGTGCCTGAACATGAAAACGGACGCGGCAATCAAGGCCAGGCCCGCAAGGGAGTTCCAGCGGTTCAGCCGGCGTGTTCGGAAGTCGGACGGAGAAGAAGAGACG
>JAIRXI010000226.1 GCA_031268395.1 Tannerella sp.
ACGGCGCCCAGCAGGGTGCCGCCTATCATGTAACAGGGAATCCCGTGTTTCCGGCAAATCCGGTCAAATTCCACCGCCATGGCCAGAAGCACCTGATGGCACCCGGCAATATCTACTGACTTCATGCTGTGTTTCAAATTTGACGGCAAAGATACACATTTCGACAGTAGCCTCCTCGTGTCGGAAAGAAAAGAATAACGGACACTTTCTAAAGATATTATTACAAAGGAACGGTGAACGGCTTCCGCGCTTACCGCTCACAAAACCGGGTCGCACAAAGTATCTATTCAGAAAAAAGCGTTTACCTTTGTCCGGAAATAAAAATAATTCTGTTATTGACACAATTAAGGACATGCCGGATGAAAGACAGGACAGCGGCGGCGGACAGGGAAGCGCGCAGGGACGGATTCAGCGGCGAACGGGCGCTGGTGCTTCCGCCGGCGGTTGTGCGCGAGATGGAAAAGGATGCTTACGCTTCCGCGCTGCACATTACCGATATAGGCTATTATCCGAACGCACGGCGTCACCTTCGCCGGCGCGAATCGGCCATCGACCAGCACGTGCTGATTCACTGCGTCGAAGGGCGGGGATGGTTTGCCCTTGGCCGGGGCGAGACGCATCCCGTGCGGGCCGGGCAGTGTTTCATCCTGCCGGCCGGCGTGCCACATGCCTACGGCGCCGACACCGCCAGCCCCTGGACCATTTACTGGGTGCATTTCAGGGGCAAACTGGCCGAATCGTTTTCTGCCGGACAGCGTTATCCGGTCGACATCTTTCCAGGCTCCACCTCCCGCATCGGCGACCGCATCGCCCTGTTTGAGGAGATTTTTCACATCCTTGAAATGGGATACAGCCGCGAAAACAGGCAGTATGCCTGCACCCTTTTTCATCATTACCTCGGCTCGCTGCGCTACATGCGGTCTTACCGCGCCGCGGCTGCCGGGACGAAGGAACGGGAGAGCGATGCCGTGGCTTCGGCCATCCACTACATGAAGGAAAACATGGAGAAACAGCTTTCGCTCGACGATATGGTGAAGCACTCCGGCTATTCGCAGTCCCGCTTCACCTCCCTGTTCGGCCGGCGCACCGGCTATACCCCGCTGGCCTATTTCAATCAGCTGAAGATTCAGCAGGCCTGTCACCTGCTCGACTTCACGGATATGAAGATCAGTCAGGTTTGCCACAAGATCGGCATCGGCGACATGTATTATTTTTCCCGGCTTTTTCATAAAATCATGGGGATGTCGCCCCGCGCCTACAAACAGATGAAGAAAGGATAGGGGCGGGAAAAGCGGCGCGCGCGTGCCGGCCGCTCCCGTTTCGCGCATCGGCCCGGAAAGCGCCGCCGGGAAATGTCGCCCGGATGTTTTTATTCCGGTTAAACAGTTGTACTTTTACGGCGTTTTAAAAGAGGAAAAAGGAATGATGCAAAAGGGAAACGAACTGATTACGCTGGCACAGCGCATCCGTGCCATGTCCCAGACGGGACTTGTCTATTCGCACAACGAGTATGAAATCGAACGCTGCAGGGAACTGATCGAAATCAGCAGCCGGATCACGGCCCTTGTCTCCGGCGTGGAAGAGAAGGAAATAGAAGCCTGTTACCTTCCGGTGAAAGAGTATGTCACGCCCAAGGTCGATGTCCGGGCGGTGGTATTCAATGCCAGGGACGAGATCCTGCTGGTGCGGGAGAAAATGGACGGATGCTGGGCGCTGCCGGGCGGATGGGCGGATGTCGGATTCTCGCCGAAGGAGGTCGCCGTGAAGGAGACACGGGAAGAATCCGGGCTGGAGGTGCGTGCCGAACGCCTGCTTGCCGTGATGGACAAGCGTTGCCATGCACATCCCGCCACTCCGTTCTATATCTACAAGTTTTTCATTCTCTGCGAACTGCTGGGCGGAAGTTTTACCGAAACATTTGATATTCTGGACAAGGGGTTTTTTGCCCTGGACCGGCTGCCGCCGCTTTCGCTGGACCGGGTTTTGCCGGAACAGATCCGGCGGATGGACGAACTGCGCCGCCACCCGGAAATGCCGGTATATCTGGATTGAGGGGGCCTGTCCAGGAACTGTTGACAGGGCCTTTTATACGGTAGCCCTCCGGCAAAACCGCCTTGTCTTATGCTTTGTAACCGTGCGGGACAGGGAGGGTTTGCCGTGTGGCTGTCATACTTCCTGTTTCCGCCGTCTGGAAAGGAAATAGTCCAGGCCCGCCAGCGCCGCCCGGTCGCCCAGCGCCGCGACGGTGATCTCCACCTTTCCCGAAGGACACCAGGCCCGTTCGTCGACGATGCGCGCGATGTGCGGGAGGAGCACGTCTGCGCTCCCGGCCACGCCTCCGCCGACCACGACGATTTCAGGATCGTAGGCATGGATGTACGTGACGGTGGCCGCCGCCCAGACGTCCATGCATTCGTCGCGCAGGAGCGTGGCCTCGCGGTGTCCCTGCCGGGCGAGGCCGAAGATCTCCCTGAAACCGTATCCGGCAGCCTGGCGCTTAAAGGCGTCCGTCAGCGCGGGATGTTCGCGGATGATGTCCGGCAGGAAAAACGAAGAGGCTTCCGTCTCGACGCAGCCGATATTTCCGCAGGAACATCTGCGTCCCCGGGGATTGAGGGTGAAATGTCCGCCCAGCGATCCGGCCTGGAAATGCCGCCCGTAAAGCACCTTGCCTTCAATGATGACGCCCGTGCCGATGCCCGTGCCGATGGTGACCATCACCACATTGTCCCGCCCGGCGGCCGCTCCGCGATACCATTCCCCCACAACGGCCAGCCGCGCATCGTTGTCCAGGTGGAAGGGGACGCCCCACTGTGCCTCTGCCCAGCCGCGCAGGTCGAAATCCTGTGCGTCGTCGTATTTCTGGTTAGTGGATATCACCCTGCATTCCTTCGGGTCGACCAGGCCGGGAAACGCCAGTCCGACGCCGTCCAGCGCCGCTGCCGTCACCTGCTGCCGCGACAGCAGACCGTCTACCGCCTGCCGGATGCGCGGCAGGTTGGCGACCAGCCCCGCCGGCAGATTCGACTCCAACTGCACGGAGGCAACGACTTCTCCCTCCTTCACCAGGCCGATTTTGACAATCGTGCCTCCCAGATCAATGGCTGCTGTATACATGGCGTTCGTTTTCAGAAGACGATCTGCGGGAAGCCGTCCACTTCCTGAATGCGGGCGGAGAAGCCGCTGGCGGCTATGCTTTCGTAGTCGTGTCCGGCGTCGGAGGGCCAGACGGCGGCAAAGGACAGCATCCGGCGGCTTCCGATGTTGTAGACGCGGTGGGCGACGTCGCCGGGGATGTAGTGCAGCGTGCCGGAATGCATCCATTCCGCCCACGCCGTCCGCGAGCCGTCCATCAGCAGGAGCAGGCCTTCGCCCTCCCGGCAGTTGTAGTATTCCGGCCGGTCGGTCTGCCGGTGGAAATGCCCCTTTGTCATGAAATACTCTTCGCCCACCTTGCCGGGATACACGCGGGTCAAGCCGAAGAACAGTCCGCCGGGCGTGCCTTCGGGCACCGGAAAATGGGAACTGACTTCATACACCGGCGTGTCGGGCGGCAGTGCGGCATAGGCGGCTTCGTCCGCAAAAAGACCCGCCAGGTCTGCCAGCGTGCGGCTCGTTTTCACCACGTTGTCGCCCGTCATGAAATCGCCGGAACAATATAAATCGGACGACTTGATTTTGTATGTATCTGTGTACTGTCTTATTTTCATGTTTCTAAAATTTGATGATGCAAAAGTAGTGTTTTTTTCGCAGTGTGCCCGGAATGGGCAAAAATAGTTGGCTCCATAACGAACCGGGCAGGGAAAAAACAGCGATCGGGCTTCCTTCGGTTTGGGGAGGGGGAGGGCTTTATGGAAATGATCCCTGCGCGGGAGGGTTTTGTGAAGGACGAATCCGTTCACCGTCAAACGTGCCGTTCTCTTTCCTCCCTGCCGGAAGAAAGGGAAAACCTCTTCTCCCCTCCCCCTTCCGGAAGGATCACTGTCGCCGCCAGCGCCGACACACGTCACCAGCCAGCGCCGACGCACGTCACCAGCCAGCGCCGACGCACGTCACCAGCCAGCGCCGACACACGTCACCAGCCAGCGCCGACGCACGTCACCAGCCAGCGCCGACGCACGTCACCAGCCAGCGCCGCTGTATATCAACATCCTGCGCCCTTCTCCCGCCATGTCCGCCG
>JAIRXI010000001.1 GCA_031268395.1 Tannerella sp.
GGCGATTGCTTCCTGCTTCGTTCCTCGCAGTCGCAATGACGGTGCACGGCACGCTGTCCTGCAATGACGGCCCGTTGTGCGCCGTCCTTGCGAGGAACGAAGCAATCGCCAAACCACGCAGGGATTGCTTCGGGCTCCCGCTCCGGCGATTGCTTCCTGCTTCGTTCCTCGCAGTCGCAATGACGGTGCACGGCACGATGTCCTGCAATGACGGCCCGTTGTGCGCCGTCCTTGCGAGGCACGAAGCAATCGCCAAACCACGCAGGGATTGCTTCGGGCTTCCCGCTCCGGCGATTGCTTCCTGCTTCGTTCCTCGCAGTCGCAATGACGGTGCACGGTGCGCTGTCCTGCAATGACGGCGCACGTATGAAAAACGACATGTTGAAATGCACCCATGCACCCGGCCGGTTTTTCCGACTGAAAAAAAATGCATACCTTTGCCCCCGATCCAATCAAGGGGTGCCGAAAGGCTGAGATTACACCCTTACTACCTGATGCGGGTAATGCCGCCGTAGGAATGACGAACAACATCTTCTCCCTTCCGGCAGTGTCTCTTGACAGGATTCATAAACATACAGTTACAAAATGAATGAAGCAAAACGCTATCCCTCGGCATTGACCGTTGCAGGCTCCGACAGCGGCGGATGCGCAGGCATCCAGGCCGACCTCAAGACGTTTTCCGCCCTGGGCGTATTCGGGGCGTCCGTCATTACCGCCGTCACGGCCCAAAACACGCAGGAAGTGCGGGCCATAGAGATCCTGTCTCCCGAAATCGTCCGCCTGCAGGCAGAAGCCGTCCTCGACGACATCACGGTAGACGCCCTCAAGACCGGCATGCTCCCCACGTCCGAAATCATCGACACGGTGGCCGCCCTGATCGACCGCTACCGTCCGGCGACGGTGATTGCCGACCCGGTGATGGTTGCAACGAGCGGCGCACGTCTGGCCGCGGCCTCCGCCGCCCGCGCTTTCCGGGAAAAGCTCTACCCGCGAATCACGCTCCTTACCCCCAATATTCCCGAAGCGGAAGCGCTCTCGGGCGTGCCCATCCGGACGGAAGACGATGTTGTCCGGGCGGCGGAGGTGATGCTTGCCCAGGGCTGCCGCGCCGTCCTGATCAAGGGCGGACACCTCGCCTCGGAGATCGCTGCCGACCGGCTCTTCCGGCAGGACAGCGCGCCCGTATCCTTCTCTTCGCCCCGCATCCACACGGCCAACCTGCACGGAACGGGCTGTACCTTTTCGTCGGCCATTGCCGCCTTCCGGGCGCTGGGAATGGAGCTGGAAACGGCTATCGGCGCGGCCAAGACGTATGTCACTTCGGCCATCCGGCAGGGAAGCGGCATACGCACGGGCAAAGGCAGCGGCCCGGTAAACCATTTCTTTGAACCCAAAATATGGACTGGCTTATGACCATCTTCCTGAACGACAAACCGCACGACGCAGCCGCAGGGACTTCCCTTGCCGCCTTTGTCGAAAGCCTCGGCCTCCAGCCGCAGGGAATCGCCGTGGCGATTAATTACGAAGTCATCCCCAAAGAACAGTGGGCAGACACGATGCTTGCCGACCGGATGGAACTGATGCTGATTCACGCCGTATCGGGAGGATAAGCCATGCAACTGACCGTCATCACCGCCGAGACTTTCCCCGGCAACGAAGCCTCCGTCCTGAACCGCCTGTTTGAGCGGGGGATGAGCCGGCTGCACCTGCGGAAACCGCAGGCTTCGGAAAAAGAACTGCATACGCTTTTGTCGCAGATCGACGAACGCTTCCATGAGCGGATTGTCCTGCACGACCGTTTTTCGCTCCTGGACGCCTTCCGTCTGGGAGGCGTGCACCTGAACCGGCGCAACCCCGTCCGCCCGGAAGGGAAGGGACTGTTCGCAAGCCGGTCCTGCCATTCGCTGGAAGAACTGAAAACGGCCGGCGGATACGACCGCATTTTCCTGAGTCCGGTGTTCGACAGCATTTCCAAGCCGGGCTACCCGCACGCCTTCAGTCACGAAGCGCTGCTGTCGGCAAAGGCGGCCGGATGGATAAACGGACAGACCGTCGCCCTGGGAGGCGTCCACGCAGGAACCATCCCCCTGGCCGCGGCGTATGGATTCGGCGGAGTGGCCGTCCTGGGCGCCCTGTGGGGCGGCTATCCCGAAGACAGGGACGAAAAGGCCCTCCTGGAAAGACTGGACAACCTTCTTGCCCTTACCCGCGCACAATGAACGGACTGTTATTCATCACACATCAGACGGAACGCTACACCTTCCTGCAGTCGGCCGAAATGGCCCTCGAAGGCGGTTGCCGCCGGATACAGCTGCGGATGAAAGGCGCCACGCCCGGCGAAGTGGAAACGGCGGGGCGCCTGGCTAAAGAACGGTGTGAGAGGTACGGAGCGGAACTCTACATCGACGACCACGTGGCCGTTTGCAAAACGATCCGCGCGACGGGCGTACACCTGGGGAAGGCCGACATGCCTCCGCGTGAAGCCCGGCAACGGCTGGGCGAGGGTTTCATCATCGGAGGAACCGCCAATACCTTTGAAGATATCCGGCGGCTGGACGGCGAAGGCGTGGACTACATCGGCCTTGGCCCCTTCCGCTTCACGGCGACGAAAGAAAACCTGAGTCCCTTCATCGGGCTGAGCGGCTATCGGCGGATGATGCGGCAGTGCGGCGAGCAGGGCATCCGCCTGCCGGTGTTCGCCATCGGAGGCATCGCGCCGGACGACATACCCGGCCTCCTGAGCGCCGGCGTGTCGGGAATCGCCCTGTCGTCGGCCATCCTGCGTGCACGGGATCCGGTGGCCGAAACCGGACGGATCATCGCACTGTTAAGTAAAAAATCAGGACGGAACGCCTTTCACAACGTTTCTTGAATCCGTCGAAAACAGTAACAGAAAAAGATAAACAGACATGCAGCATTTAGTGATCGCAGGGAGGACCTTTTCTTCCCGTTTATTCCTCGGCACGGGGAAATTCAGTTCAAACGAAGTCATGCGTCAGGCGGTGGAAGCCTCGCAGACGCAAATGGTGACGGTGGCCATGAAGCGGATCGATTTCAACAACCGGCAGGACGACCTGCTGGTGCATGTCCGGCAGCCGGGCATACAGCTCCTGCCGAACACCTCCGGCGTGCGCAGCGCCAAAGAAGCCGTATTCGCCGCCCGGCTGGCGCGCGACGCCTTTGAAACCAACTGGCTGAAACTGGAAATCCATCCCGACCCCCGCTACCTGCTGCCCGATCCGGTCGAAACGCTGAAGGCAACCGAAGAACTGGCCAAACTGGGCTTCGTCGTCCTGCCCTACATACAGGCAGACCCCGTTTTGTGCAAGCGTCTGGAAGAAGCCGGGACGGCAACGGTCATGCCGCTCGGAGCGCCGATAGGCACCAGCAAAGGCCTCAAAACGCGGGATCTGCTCGAAATCATTATTGAACAGAGCAACGTCCCGGTGGTGGTCGACGCCGGCATCGGAGCGCCTTCGCACGCCGCCGAAGCCATGGAACTGGGCGCGGACGCCGTCCTGGTCAACACCGCCATTGCCGTTGCCGGCAATCCGGTCGCCATGGCAGACGCTTTTCGACTGGCGGTAGCTGGCGGACGCATCGCCTTTGAAGCTCAACTGGCCACGCCGCTGAACATGGCGGAAGCCAGCAGCCCCCTCACTTCTTTTTTGAAGCATCTCTGAATCGTGATCTGTCAGATTTAAAGAGGTCATGCAGGCAAATGCCGACAGGCGAATGAAACAGCAACTGAAACAAAAGACAAACATATAATATCGTTTATTATGCAAATCACCTATCCGTCTTCACAGAAGACATATATAAAAGGTACACTGCACGACATCCGTGTCGGTATGCGTCAAATATCCCTGCTGGACACGGTCTGTGTCGAAAACGGCGTTGAAACAAGGGAACCGAACGCGCCCGTGATCGTGTACGACACCAGCGGCCCCTACTCCGACGGCGACATCGACATCCGCCGGGGCCTGCCCCGCCTGCGCGAATCCTGGATCGAGGCCCGCGGCGACACCGAAAAACAGCCGGCCTTTTCGTCCGCCTGCGCCGACAGACAGCTGTGCAATAAAGACCGGGAAGCCGACCGTTTCCCGGTTGTCCACCTTCCCCGGAAAGCCGGGAAAGGGAAACTCTGCACGCAGATGTACTACGCTCAGCAGGGCATTGTCACGGCCGAAATGGAATACGCGGCGATCCGCGAAAACATGCAGAACGGGACGTTGGGCATCGCCTCGCACGTCACGCCCGAGTTTGTCCGCGACGAAGTGGCCGCCGGGCGTGCAGTGATTCCCGCCAACATCAACCACCCCGAAGCGGAACCGATGATCATCGGGACAAATTTCCTGGTGAAAATCAATACGAACATCGGCAACTCCGCCCTCTCGTCCGGGATCGGGGAAGAAGTGGAAAAAGCCGTCCGGAGCTGCCAGTGGGGAGGCGACACGCTGATGGACCTGTCCACGGGCGATCACATCCACGAAACGCGGGAGTGGATCATCCGCAACACGCCCGTCCCGACAGGCACGGTGCCCGTCTACCAGGCGCTGGAAAAGGTGAACGGACGGATCGCGGACCTCAGCTGGGAAATCTACCGCGACACGCTTGTCGAACAGTGCGAGCAGGGCGTGGACTATTTCACCATCCATGCCGGACTGCTCCGGGCACACCTGCCCCTGGTGCAAAGGCGTACCACCGGCATCGTCTCCCGGGGCGGTTCGATCATTGCCGGCTGGATGACGCGGAGGAATGAGGAAAACTTCTTCTATACCCGTTTTGAAGAGATCTGCGACCTGCTGAAACAGTATGACGTGGCGGTGTCTCTGGGCGACGGGCTTCGCCCGGGCTCCATCGGCGACGCGAACGACGCCGCCCAGTTCGCGGAACTCTCCGTGCTGGGCGAACTGACCCGGACGGCCTGGAAACATCGCGTTCAGGTGCTGATCGAAGGCCCCGGCCATGTGCCCATGCACCGGATAAAAGCCAACATGGACGAACAGGTGAAACACTGCCACGGCGCTCCGTTCTACACGCTTGGCCCGCTGACAACCGACATAGCGCCGGGATACGACCATATCACCTCGGCCATCGGCGCCGCGCAGATTGCGTGGTACGGAACGGCCATGATCTGCTACGTCACGCCGAAAGAACACCTGGGACTGCCGGACCGGGAAGACGTCCGCGCCGGCGTGATCGCCTACAAGATAGCCGCCCATGCCGCCGACCTGGCAAAGGAATATCCCGGCGCCGAAGTGCGGGACAGGGCGCTGAGCAAGGCGCGCTTTGATTTCCGCTGGCGCGACCAGTTCAATCTCTCGCTCGACCCGGAGAAGGCCCTCGAATATTACAGAGCCGGACGCACAGGCGACGACAGCGACCACTGTACCATGTGCGGCCCGCACTTCTGCGCCATGAAGCTGACAAGGGACATCCGTCAAAAACAGGAATGTATATTATAACCGTGCACCATGCCCTTTACCGAACTCATCAACAACTATGACTGGGATACCCTCCGGTCGCGCATTTACGCCAAAACATCCGGCGACGTCGAACGTGCCCTGCAGAGGGAAAAGCGTACGCCGGACGATTTCATGGCCCTGGTTTCTCCCGCGGCGCAGGCATACCTGGAACCGATGGCCGCCCTGAGCCGGCAGTACACCCGCCAGCGTTTCGGCAACACCATCCAGTTCTACATCCCGCTCTATCTGACCAACTCCTGCACAAACCACTGCGTCTACTGCGGGTTCAACTACAACAACGACATCCGCCGCATCATCCTGAACGACCGGCAAATCCTGCGCGAAGTCGAAGCCATCAAGCGTATCGGCGACTTCCGCCACATCCTGCTCGTCACCGGCGAAAACCCGCGCGACGCCGGCGCCGACTACATCGAAAACGCCATCCGGCTGGTGAAACCCTGTTTCTCTTCCATCTCCATCGAGGTACAGCCCCTGAAAGAAACAGCCTACCGGCAACTCGCCGCCGCCGGGATGAATGCCGTCTACTGCTATCAGGAAACGTATCATCGGGCACGCTACAAAACGTATCACCCCAAGGGAATGAAATCGAAATTCGACTGGCGGCTCGATGCCTTCGACCGCATGGGCCGCGCCGGGGTTCACAAAATCGGCCTGGGCGTTCTGATCGGCCTGGAGGACTGGCGCACCGACGTCACCATGATGGCCTTGCACCTCCGTTATCTCCAGAAGACCTACTGGCAGACCCGCTATTCCCTTTCGTTTCCGCGCATGAGGCCGCACGAAGGAGCGGCTTTTCATCCCAACGTCGTGATGAGCGACGGGGAACTGGCGCAACTGATTTTCGCCTGCCGTCTCTTCGACCGCGATGTCGAAATCGCCCTGTCCACCCGCGAAGACAAAACCTTTCGGGATCACATGACCGGTTTGGGCATCACGTCGCTCAGCGCCGGTTCGAAGACCGACCCCGGAGGCTACGCCGTTTACCGGCACGAACTGGAACAGTTTGCCGTCAACGACGACCGCAGCCCCGACGAGGTACTGTCTGCCGTGAAGCGCCGGGGCTGCGAAGTGGTCTGGAAAGACTGGGATCTGAGACTGCAAACGGAACAGCATCCGTGACAGGGGAATGGAGAATGAATGGCATTGCCTGTCCCACCGGTGTATGCGGCGGGACGTCACCGGAATTTCCTGTCCTCTCCGGGCAAATGAACCTCATTTCCACCTCCTTTTAATAACAAAACAACCTCAGTAGCAGCAGGCAGGCAGATGGTATATACGGGCGGACCTCATTACCTCATTATCTCCTGTAAAGAATAAGGTATTTTCAGACACAGGGTTTTACGGGTGATCCTAAGAGTCTCACGCACCGCAAGGAGCCTCTCCGTCTCCTCCCTCTCTTATTTTTAACACGGAGACACGGAGAACACAAGGGTGCATTTCAACCCGCCGTGCGCCGTCATTGCGAGGAACGAAGCAATCGCCAAATCGGGCACGGATTGCTTCGGCTTCCCGTTTCGGCGATTGCTTCGTTCCTCGCAATGACGGGGCTTCATCCGGATTGCTTCGGGCTTCCCGCTTCGTCGGTTGCTTCCTGCTTCGTTCCTCGCAGTCGCAATGACGGCGCACGGCGCGCTGGCCTGCAATGACGGAGATCATTGCAAAAAATAATTGGCCGGACAATCGTCCGGGTCCCCCGCTCGGCGTAGCGTCTCGCTACGTCGGGTTAAAAGCAAGCCTCCAGGCTTGCCGCAAGTCGCCCGGCGAAGACGCTATGCCGGGCGACAGTTCCTGCCTTACAGCAAGCCCGGAGGCCTGCTTTTAGTCCGACGTAGCGAAGACGCTACGCCAAGCGGCGGAGCCTTGCTTTTAACACGACGTAGCGGGACGCTACGCCGAGCAGGAGCGGTGTCCATCCGCCTGTCTTACCCTGCGCCAAATAAGGCCCATCCGAACACATTCCGTCCCTGGCCGGGACGGGTGGTGTTCCACGTGTTCCCTTTTCTACCAACATGCCGTCCCTGGCCGGGACGGGCCGTTTTTTACCGGCAGGGCCTCTTCCGGACACGACAGGGGAAACATCTAATGGACATGTTGGAATAAGTTGTTTTGCGTGACGGAATGGACGGGTGATGCACCGGCATACAGATCCTAAATACAATCATCCCGTATGCTTTCTTCATGATGCTGTCTGAACTGGTATTTTATAATAATCGGATTACTCTCCGCAGCATGTATAAGTTCATTATACAACTTTCGGTTTGATTCATCCAGCATGTCTTCCGTCAGATACTCCTCCAACTCTCCCGGATTACAATAACCTAAAACATATTCATCTGTCACCATATCGGAGGGCAGCCTTACGGATTCAAGAAACGTTGGAATATAACTGCATTTCTGAACGGATTTGTCATAGATCAGATTCCCGACGACCCCTTTAAATGCAATTTGCGAAATTACATATTTATGATTTTGCCCCAGGGTGAATATCTTGCAAGGATAGTGGGCGTTAACTTCGTCTATAAACAGGGGTGGATTATTTTGTCGGGCAGCCTGAGAGAGGACGATTCCTTTCCGGTTGTATGGCCCAAAATCAAACGTATAAGCTTCTTCCAGATGATCCCTGCCAACCGTAAAAACCCGGTTGTTGAACGGCGCGAAGAAATGATACTGATTGTTATAACGGTAAAAACAGTCCCTTGTAAAACTGCCCAGCTTGCGTTCTTCTTCAAATTCTTCATGAATGATTTTCTTTTTGTGCATATCATAATAGACCACTTTATGCGGTTCAAAAGCAGCATAAAATACGGTTATATCTTCACTTAGCGCAATCATCCCGTGAACTGCACGCAAATGCGAATCCGTCACGCGATACATTTCCAAAAAGTTCCCGTCCAAATCATAATCGTAGATAAATCCCATGGCACAAAGCAGTTCCAGACGACCGGTATATGGATTAATATAAATATCATCCAGAAAGGGATATTCTCCGGGGCCTTGCCCCCGTTTGTCAATCTTGAAGAGAAATTTTCCGTTTTTGTCGAACACATGCACAATGTGCTGTTGCCTGTCCTGTGTATAATACCGGTCATTATAATAAAGTATTTTCCTTATCTGGCCGATAAGCGATTCGTTGCGGGTCTCAAGCGGTATCAATTCGATTGACTGGAAATAGTCGAAAACAGACGGCGCATCATGCCTGTTAAAATCAACACGAATAATATGGTCCTTAATCGGATAATAAAAAAACGAATCGCTCTGAATTTCAATGACCGACACGGGCTGCTCACTTGAAACAGACGTATTTTGCTTACACGAAAGACATCCTGAAAGACACGCTATCGAAAAAAAAATATGCTTCATCATGTAATCTCCCTAAATGGAGAGGTAGAACGCTGCCCGCTTCCCGTCCATGTCGGCATGTGCCGCTTGGGTCTTCGTTGCGGGATTGTTCCACACCTCGTGCGACATCTCAGCCGGTTTAACTTCCCGCGCACGTCCACCGCCCAGACTTCGGACACGCCCCATTTCGTCGGACGGGCGTCCGGATACACAAAAAACGAATCTCCCCAGGAGATCAACGCTGCCTTGTTTCGAGGTAAATAACTCATACATTTTAAAATTAGAATTGTAAATAATTTTGTTGTCTAATCTCTGTAAAAATAATTGGCCGGACAATCGTCCGGATATTCCGTTCAACAGGATGGGTGATCCATTCAATCGTCCGGATATTCCGTTCAACAGGATGGGTGATCCATTCAATCGGACGGGCCTACCATTCAATCGGACGGGCCTTCCATTCAATCGGACGGGTCTTCCATTCAATCGGACGGGTCTTCCATTCAATCGGACGGGTCTTCCATTCAATCGGACGGATGTTCCATTCAATCGAACGGATTTAACGTTCGCATGGATAAAAAGGCCTTTCGGAAGCCCCGCTATCACAATCAAACTACTGTCTGTTATCAGGTTGCAAAAAGTATCCATATTCATTCAATTGTTAAATCCGACTGTTAAAAGCTCCGCCGTCAATTCTTTGCTGATTGTGTCCGGCAAAGGGTCCGGCGAAGGGTCCGGCGAATTGCCCCTGTCCGGCAAACCGGAACCAGCTGTTTTATTTGAGATAATATTTCACTATTACAGGGTTGTCATCGTCATTTACAGTTGCCATTCTTTTTTTGTTTTCATCATCCAGCAAGGATGGATTAATATAATCCTTTAACTCATAAGGCTGGATGGCCGCATACAGGATATTTATCTGAGTTTTTCCGTACAGACAACATCCTTTACTCTCCTTTTATATAAGCCCGTCCAGATCCAGATACGCGAACTGGATTTCATCGTACAGGCTCATGATAAGCCGGTTGTTTTCCCGGTCGTAACAGAAAGCGCCTATTCTGTACCCCGTTTCCAGCGTTTGCAGATAGTCGCCGTCTGTGTTGAAAACAAGAAATTTGGTGGGCTTGCTTGTCTCCAAACCTCTTTCGCCATGGATAAAAGAGATTTCACCGTTATAAGTAGTAAAAAGTTTGTCGCCACAAAACAAAGCTCCATTAAGATACGATTTTCTTGTTTTTTCGCTGTTCCATTTCGGGCCGTAGACATTATATTTCAGATTTCCGTCAAGATCGCAGACGGTTATCAGGTCATGGTCACTATAACAGATCACATAGAT
>JAIRXI010000256.1 GCA_031268395.1 Tannerella sp.
TCGTTTTTCGCGGACGCTACTTCTGCAATACCCTGTGTCCGGTCGGCGCGCTGCTGAGCGTCGTGTCGCGCCATTCGATCTTCCGCGTCGTTTTCGATAAAAAAGCGTGCACCCGCTGCCGGTCGTGCGAATATACCTGCAAGGCCGAAGCCATCAACCCGAAAGCAATGAAAGTCGACATGTCGCGGTGTGTCGGCTGCTTCAACTGCCTCTCGTCGTGTAAAAAAAACGCACTGACATTCAAGCCGGCGCTGCCCGTAAAGAAAGCGCGGCAGGCGGGCGGCGGGTCGCCGGACAGCCGGCGGGCCTTCCTGGCTACAGGCGTAGCCGTCGCTTCCGCCCTCCCGCTGGCCGTGTTGAAGGCGCAGCAGGGAAAGACGCGAACGGAAAGCGACGATATCCTTTCGCGTCCGGTCACTCCGCCCGGATCCCTGAACCTGACGCATTTCAAGGACAAATGTACGGCCTGCCACCTCTGCGTTACCAAATGTCCGAGCCATGTCCTGCGTCCCGCCGGACTGGAATACGGCTTCGACTACCTGCTGAAACCGCGCATGGCCTATATCGACAGCTACTGCAACTTTGAGTGCGTAATCTGTTCCGAAATCTGTCCCACGCACGCGATCCGGCCGCTGACGGTCGAACAGAAGAAAACCACGCAAATCGGTATCGCGCGGTTTTTTATCGACCACTGCATCGTCCATACGGAAGAAAACGACTGCGGCGCGTGTTCCGAGCATTGCCCGACGCAGGCCGTTCACATGGTTCCCTACAAGGGCACGCTGACAATTCCGCGGGTCGAGCCGGAACTGTGTGTGGGCTGTGGCGGCTGCGAATCCATCTGCCCGGTGCGGCCGGTGCGCGCCATCCTCATCGAAGCCAACGAAACCCACCTCGCGGCCGAGAAACCCGGAGAGGAAGAGGCGTTGGACGTGACGATCGACGAATTTGGATTTTAATTGACGGACCTGACAGACGGGTTTTTCCCCGGGTGTAACGGGAAAGGCAACAAAACGGGATGGATGATTTCCTTGACAGACTGAACCCGGAACAGCGGGCGGCCGTCTGCACGACGGAAGGGGCGGTACGGCTGATTGCCGGCGCGGGAACGGGAAAAACACGGGCGCTGACCTCCCGCTTCTCCTACCTTGTTTCCACGCTGGGTATTGCACCGGGCCATATCCTCTGCGTGACGTTTACCAACCGCGCCGCCGGCGAAATGAAACGCCGGATACGCGCAACCCTGGGCGACCTCGATCTCGGCTACATCTGCACTTTTCATGCCTTTTGCGTTCGCCTGCTGAGGGAAGATATTCATGTGCTGAACTACCCGGACAACTTCATCATCCTGGATGTGGAAGACCAGAAGCAACTGTTGCTGAAAGTCTTTGAGGACATGGGGCTGACGCTGCGCGAAACGACCGTCAAGCGGGTCATGGACGAGGTGATCGAAGCCAAAAAACTCTATGCAACCGGTTACATCGACGATATTCGCGAGACGGACAACGAACGGCTGAAAGCCCGGTTTTCGCAGGCGGGCGGCAGGGACGGAGAACTGTTCCTGCGCTATCTCTACGAACAGAAGAAATGCTTTGGCTGCGATTTCAACGACCTGATCAATTTTGCCACCTATATCCTGGAACACTTTCCGGACGTGCGGCGAAAATGGAGCGCGCGGATGCAGTATGTGATGGTAGACGAATTTCAGGACGTGAGCAAACGGCAGTACACCCTCGCCCGGATGCTGTCGGAGACGCACGGGAACCTGTTTATCACGGGCGACCCCGACCAGACGATCTACTCCTGGCGCGGCTCGCACGTCCGCCTCTTCCTGGACTTCGACAAGACGTATCCCGAAGCCAAAACGCTGCTGCTTACGACCAATTACCGTTCGACGCCGGAAATCCTGGCGGCCTCCAACACGCTGATCGAAAAAAACAGAATCCGTTTCCCCAAGACGCTGACCGCCGTGAAGGCGGGTGGACGGCGAACGCTTTACTTCCATGCCAAAAGCGGGAAGGAAGAAGCCGGATGGATGCTTTCGGAAATGGAAGCCCTGCGGAACAGCGGCGTGTCTTCCGGCGACATCGCCGTGCTCTACCGCGCCCACTACCTGACCCGGACGCTGGAAGAATGTTTCCTGGAAAAAGGACTGCCCTACACGATTTTCAGCGGCACCGCGTTCTACGGGCGCAGGGAAATCAAGGATGTGATCTGCTACCTGCGGATGCTGACCGCCGGCGACGACATTGCCTTCCTGCGCACCGTCAACCTGCCTCCGCGAAAAATCGGGAAGAAAAAACTGGCCGCCCTGAAAGAAACGGCCGGGGCAATGAACGGCTCGCTTTACGAAGCCCTGAAGGAACACCTGCGGAACGGGAACCTGTTTGCCGGCACGCAGGCCAGGCACTATGTCGAAGCCATCGAACAGGTACGGAAACAGCGCGCCGGCCTGACCCTGGGCGACACGCTGCAAACCCTGCTCGACCGGAGCGGCTACGAAGCCTTTCTGCGCCTGCAGGGCGACCAGGAACGGCTCGACAACCTGGCGGAACTCAAGCGGGCCGTAGAAAATGACGGGCGGGACGCGGATGCCTCGCTGGAGGATTTCCTGGCGAGGGCGGCCCTGTTCACCAACCTGGATGGCGAAGAGCGGCGCGAGACCGTCAAGCTGATGACCGTACACACGGCCAAGGGCATGGAATTTCCGTACGTTTTCATTTGCGGCCTGAACGAGGGCGTCTTCCCCAGCCGCCGCATCGGCACGCCCGAAGAAATGGACGAGGAGCGCCGCCTGGCATACGTGGCCATGACCCGCGCTATGGAGCGGCTATACCTCTCCGATTCCGAAGGCATCGGGAACGACGGGATCTTCAAATATCCCTCCCGTTTCGTCTTCGACGCCGGGGAACACGTAGAATACGTCGCGCCGCTGGACGCCCGGCTGGAAGAAGCTACCCGGAGCCTGATCCGGCGCGGAGAGGAGGCGCTGAATGGCTGCCACCCGGCATTTGCCCCCGGCGACAGCGTCGTCCATCCCGTTTTTGGGCAGGGAACCGTCATGGCCGTCTACCTTGACGAAGCCTGCTACGGCATCCTGTTCGACGGCCTGAAAACCGAACGCAGCATCCGCTTCGACGGCAATCTCCAAAAGAAAGACGTTTCAGCCGTTGAAAGCTGAAAGCTATCCCAACATGTCCATTCGCGCATGACTTGCCCGAATTTCAGACGGGCCAATGCGACTGTTCCGGCGCCGTAAGGCGCCACTCCGTGTTCTTTTTTCTTTTATTTCAACATAGAGGACACGGAGACACGGAGAAGGTGATCACGTATTCCCTCCGTGTTACCGTGTCCTCCGTGTTGAAAAAAAAAAGGATGGCACGCCCGGGTCAGCATCCGGGCATCGGATGTCCGGCCAGGCCGTTTACCGTAAGGCTGGTGTGGAATAACGTTTTTCCGCTGCCGGCCATTTATATTCCGTCAATAAAGACAGCTATATGCTGCCACTCGCTGTTTTTATACAATTCCACCGATTTCGCAGGGACACAGAGTTTAATAACAGGGGTTGAGTAAAAAACAGTATGATTAATTTCGGGAGGAGTCGGA
>JAIRXI010000294.1 GCA_031268395.1 Tannerella sp.
GACGGTACGGAGACGCACCTGCCTGCCGGCGTGCATCCCGAAGTGCGGCTGACGGTCAGCAATGAACTGCGTAACTATATCCGCGATCATGTACACATTGAGTTTGACGGGATTGAGGACAGCAAGGGTCTGATTGGCGAAGTAATCGACGACGCAACCGGTATTGTAAACATGATCGTTACCATGGGCAATATCGTGACCGTCCGCGGCTACGGGCTGAAGATCGAGAGCGACGAAGCACATGAGGCCCAGGCCGGCGCCTTTCTGGTGAACAGCGACGGCGGGGATGAAATCCGCGTCAAGGCGGTGGCGATGAACGAGCCGCGCACGCTTAAGCTGCTTATTCCCACCACGCTGTCGACCGATGCAGACTATACGCTGCTGATCCGCACGCAGTCTTCGACAAAGGGCACCTCGTATCTGTTGAAAGACTTGCGGGAAGTACGCTCGGATTTCATGCTGAAAGCGCAGGAATAAGGCGGATGAATTTCATGAAACGGCTACGGAATTGTGCAGGTCGACCTCCCGGTTTTAGGGAGGTCGACCGAAGAGCCTTACTTCGATCGACCGAAGAGCCTTACTTCGATCGATCGAAGAGCCTTACTTCGATCGACCGAAGAGCCTTACTTCGGTCGATCGAAGAGCCTTACTTCGGTCGACCGAGGAGCCTTACTTCGGTCGACCGAATGGTTTCAGGGCGGTTCGGCCTCTCTCCGGAGACGTTGCCTGAAGGTAAACAATGCATTTAAAATGAAAGTTTTAACGAATGAACGAATATTATTTTTTAATTATTGAATTATGAAGAAGAAAGAATGTAAGAAGCGGCATATCGCGTGGCGGCTGTATCTGGCGGCGGCGATGTGCATGATGTGTACGCTGCCGGGTTTGGCCCAGCACCGGGTGACGGGCGTCGTGAGCGATCGCGAAGGTACCCTGCCGGGCGTGAACGTGCATGTGAAGGGTACGACCGCAGGGGTGGCAAGCGACGCCGACGGGAAGTACACGATTGACCTGCCCGGCAGCAATGCCGTCCTGGTCTATTCGTATATCGGATATGTACAGCAGGAAATCGCGACGGGCGACCGCCAGGTGATTGATGTTGTGATGGAGGAAAGTTCGCAGTCGCTGGACGAAGTCGTCGTTATCGGCTACGGTACGCAGAAGAAGGCGAACCTTTCCGGTGCAGTGGCCGCCATCTCGAGCGATGCGCTGGCCAACCGTCCGGTCAGAAATGCCAACGTGGCCCTGCAGGGCCTGGCGCCGGGCATGAACATCGACGTCCGCAGCGGCCGGGCCACCGACGCGCCGGGGATCAACATCCGCGGAACGACGTCGATCAACGGCGGCGAGGCCTTTATCCTGGTCGACAATGTGCCGGTGACGGCCACCGAGCTGGCGCGGATCAATCCCGCCGATATTGAAAGCTCTACCGTCCTGCAGGATGCGGCAGCGGCAGCCATCTACGGCGCGCGTGCAGCCTACGGCGTGGTGCTTATCACTACAAAGACGGCCAAAAGCAGCAAACTGCAGATTGATTTCGATGCCAACTACGGCGTCCGGCAGTTGCAGACGATGCCCGACATGATGATCGACCCCTATGAATTTATGTCCACCATCAATGCGGCCGTCTATCCCAACGTCCGCTATACCGATGCGCAGGTGGCCTATGCCAAACGGCGGTCGGAGGACCCGTCGCTGCCGGAAACCATTCCGCATCCGAATGATCCCAATCAGTGGGACTATTATGCCAACAACGACTGGGCCAGCATTATCTACCGGAATACGTCGCCCACGTATAACGTCAACCTGCGCGTGTCGCAGAAAACGGGCAAGCTGACCTACGACCTGAGTGGCAGCTACTATCAGCAGGACGGGATGCTGAACATGTCGAACGACATCTTCAAGCGCTACAATTTCCGGGGCAAGGGGCTGTATCAGTTTACGGACTGGTGGTCGGTCGGCTCGAACATCTCCTTTGTTACCTCCGATTACGGTTCCCCGACAACGCTCGATCACGGGTACAACGAGAAGGTGATCGTTTGCCGCACGTTCTATCCCGTTCACAATCCGGACGGCACCTTCACCGAGATGGGGGCGGACGTTTACGGCCTGATCTCGGAAGGCGGACGGACGAATACGCAGATGAACGAAACGCAGGTATCATTCAACACCACCATCGATCTCCTGAAAGACGTGTGGAGCGTCAAGGGCGACGCCAATTTCCGCCGTGCCAATACCACAACGGACAAAACCGCGCTGGTGACCCATTATCGCAACGGGCCGGAGATGGGCCTGCAGACGTTCGGCGCCGACGGCAATCGCCCCTACAACCGCGCCACCACCAATATCAACAACTATACGGTGCTGAACCTCTATACCGATTTCCACAAGACGTTCGGCGGCAGGCACTACGTACAGGGACTGGCCGGTTTCAACCAGGAACGCCTCTACATCAACGATTACTGGGTGCAGCGGCGCGACCTGATCACCAACAGCCTGCCCAGCTTCCAGCTGGCCACCGGCGACGTCACCCAGGAGCAAAGCATCAATGAGCTGGCGCTGAGGGGTCTTTTCTTCCGGGCGAACTATATTTTCGACAACAAATACATCCTGGAATTTAACGGACGCCGCGACGGGACTTCGCGTTATCCGAAAGACGGTCGCTGGGGATTCTTCCCCTCCGGTTCGGCCGCATGGGTCGTATCGCGCGAAAACTTCTTCTCCGGCATCGGCGAAACGCTGAAGATCAGTAACCTCAAGCTGCGCGGATCCTACGGCGAACTGGGCAACCAGGTGAACAGCAACTATTATCCGTACTACGCCACCATGGGCGCGGGAAGCATCTCCACCCGGCTCGACGGCGCCTATCCGATGGGCATCAACCAGCCCGGCGCGATCGCCGGCGACCTGACGTGGGAACGGGTGCGCACCGTCAACGGCGGCCTCGACCTGGGCCTGCTCGACAATCGCCTCGACCTGACCGCCAACATCTATGCCCGCTATACGGAAGGCATGTTGACGGGCAGCAAGGCGTTGCCCGGACAATACGGTACCGGTGCGCCCACCACCAACGCCGCCAACCTGAAAACCAAGGGCTGGGACGTGAGCCTGGGCTACCGCGACCGGGTGAACGCCGGCGGTTCGCCCCTTGCCTACAGCGCGCGCTTCATGCTCTGGGACAGCCGGGCCTGGATTACCAAATTCGACAATCCGACCGGCAATCTCGGCAGCTACTACGAAGGGCAGGAACTGGGTGAACTCTGGGGATATACCACGCTCGGATACTTCACCTCGGACCAGGAGGCACAAAACTGGGCCGACCAGAGCGCCATCACCAGCAATCACCTGCTGGAGGCCGGCGACCTGAAGTTTGAGGATCGCAACAACGACGGCAAAATCAATGCCGGAAGCAGCACGCTCGACGATCCGGGCGACCGCTCCATCATCGGCAACAGTACGCCCCGTTACCGCTATTCCTTCGAGGGAACAGCCGAATGGAAAGGCTTCGACCTGCGCATCTTCCTGCACGGCGTCGGCAAACGCGACTTCTATATCACCAACCGGTATGAAGGAAGCGTATCCATCTCTCCCCGGCAATTCTTCAGCGTTTACGACAGCGAATGGATTAACCCCACCACGGCCATGCGCGACCGCTGGACGGCAGAAAATCCCGATCAAAACGCCTATTTCCCGCGACTCAGGGGAGGCCTGAGCGAAATAAAGCAGGTCCAGACCAGATACATGCAGGACGCCTCCTGGATGCGGATCAAGAACCTGACGGTAGGCTACACCCTGCCCGACGCCCTGACGGAGAAGTGGAAAATCAGCCGCCTGCGCGTCTACCTGAGCGCCGAAAACCTCTGGACGCTCAATAAGATACATGTGAAATGGATGGATCCCGAAGTGATCGCGGACGAGTATTATCCCATACAGAAAGAATTTTCGATGGGCGTAAGTTTGAATTTTTAAACCGCTTAAAACAACAAGAATATGAAACATATAATTTTTAGTTTGATCACGGTTGCGGCGCTGCTGACGGCGGCTGCCTGCAACGACGACTTCCTGGACCTTGCGCCGAAAACGGCCATCACGGGAGGCGGATTCTTCAAGTCGGTAAGCGACGTGGAGACCTATGTCAACAAGCTGTACGACCTGGTGAAACCCGGATTCGCGAATCACGACTGGGAATCGGACAATGCCACCTACTACACGAATCCGGGAGAAACGTCGAACATGACTCGCGGCTTCCTGAACAGGGAAAATGTGGCCGGCGACACCTGGAACACGGATAAGTGGAAGAATCTGCGCGCCATCAACTACCTGATGGACAATCTGGGAAGCGTAGAGGGCGTGGACGCCGACCTGATGCATTTTGTCGGCATCGCGCGCTTCTTCCGTGCACACTTTTACATCGGGATGGTCAACCGCTATTCGGACGTGCCGTGGATAAACACGGCGCTGGCATCGAACGACGACGACGTGTACAGGGGCTGCGATCCCCGTACCCTGGTGGTAGATTCCATCATGGCAGACCTCGAATTTGCCGTGGCGCACATCAAAACCACCCTGGGCAACCGCACGCGGATCAGCAAATATACCGCCCTGGCCTATCTCTCGCACTTCAGCCTCTATGAAGGGACCTTCCGCCGCTATCACCCGGAACTGAACCTGGCCTCCACCGCCGAGCCGTTCCTGCAGCGGGCCGCCACCTCGGCCGAGGAGATCATGAACAGCGGCGTGTTCGAGATCACCGGCGCCGGCGTGTCCAGCCTGGGCGACGGCATCAACGGCGCACCCGGCTACCAGACGCTCTTCCACAGCATGGACCTGAGTTCAAACCGGGAAGTCATTATGTGGAACGACAACACCCGGAATGCCGTGGGCGTCACCAATCATGTGTTGCAGACGTCCGGTTCGCTGAGCCGCAGCCTGATGGAATCGTTCCTGATGAAAGACGGTACCCGCTTCACGGCGCAGGCCGGCTATGCGACAAAGACCTTTCTCGAAGTCTTCAGAGACCGCGACCCGCGTTTTGCGCAGGTCTTTGCCTACCCCGGCTTTGAAGGCTACGAAGGCGTCTACTATGCTCCTCCGCGCATGGGCGGCTACGGGCAGTTCAAATCCTATCCGCTGTTCTCCGAACAGATCGGCGGGGGCGGACTCTTTTACGGCGCCTTTGTGGCCTTCCGCTACGGCGAGATACTGCTCAACTACGCCGAAGCCAAGGCCGAGCTGGGTACGATTACGCAAAACGACCTGGATCGCAGCATCAAGCTGCTTCGCGACCGGGTAGAGATGCCCGACCTGTCGCTGGCAACAGCCAATGCTTCGGTCGACCCGATCCTGGAGGCGCAGTATCCCAACGTGAGCGGCGCCAGCAAGGGTATCGTGCTGGAGATCCGCCGTGAGCGGCGCGTCGAGCTGGCCTGCGAGGGGCGGCGTCTGTGGGATCTGCACCGCTGGTATGCCGGCAGTCTCTACGGGCAGCATCAGCAGGGGATCTACATTCCCGCGCTGGGCGCCTACGACGTCACGGGCGACGGCATAGACGACGTAGCCCTGCTGGAGCGTGTCGGCGACGAGGTTTCCTACCCGGAAGACTTGCAGTTCTACTATCTCTATGACGAGAACGGCGCGCAGAACCTGATTTACCTGGAAAACGGCACGTCGGGTCATATCATGATGACGCAGGACGTGACCTGGGGCAAGGAATTTAAGGAGCCGCAGTACTATTACCGTCCGATTCCGATCGGCGAAACGGTGCTCAATCCGAACCTCACTCAGCCGTTCGGATGGTAAGCGTCAAATCCGGAGGCGGGGATACAAACTCCGTCTTCGGGTTTTCTCTCCCCGAAAAAAGAGGGCGCTCCGCCCCGGGACAGTCACTCCGTCCCGGGGCGGAGTTTTTTTCTCAACGAAGAACTTCATTAACGATGAACTTCATTAACGATGAACGATGAGCGATGAACGGGGGCATTGTGTACATGGCCATTGGACGCTTCAGGACAGCGCGCCGTGCACCGTCATTGCGAGTCGAAATATCCGGAGAACAAACAAAAGAAAATGACGAAAACATCGGATTGGCAGTCAATAACTCCTGCTCGGCGCAGCGTCCCGCTACGTCGTGTTAAAAGCAAGGCTCCTGCCTTGCGCCGCAACCATGCACCGCACGAAACACCATCCGAACAAACTATTTATACGCGGTATCGGCGCAAGGCGGGAGCCTTGCTTTCAACACGACGTAGCGGGACGCTACGCCGAGCCGGGATTTTTGACGGCCCGTTGGAGAATGGAGAATGGGGATTGGCGATTGCTTCGTTCCTCGCAAGGACGGCGCACGGCAGGTTGAAATGCACCCGCTCCTTTCCGTCGGGCGTTCATCCGTCGGGCGTTGCACGCAACGCCCGTACACAACGGCAATCATGCGGTCGTCATTGCGAGGAACGAAGCAATCGCCGAAGCAGGAAATCCGAAGCAACCCCTGCATGGTTTGGCGATTGCTTCGTACCTACCAATGACGGTGCACGGCAGGTTGAAATGCACCCTGTCGGACATGTTGGATTAATAGCAAAACAACCTCAGTAGCACGCAGATGATGATAATACAGGAGGTTGTTTTGTTGTTAAAATCAGGTGGAAATGAGGTTCCCTTGCCCGAAGATTTCTCCTCCTGCCGGTTTCTGTATTGCCGGCAGGAGCAACTCCCTAAATCCGATCCGCGGAAGTTCGCCTGCTTCAGTGTTTCATTTTGTCCATCTTGTCGATCCGGATGCTGCGCAGATTGCGATAGATGTTGATGATGATGGCTATGGCTACGGCCGTTTCGACGGCCGAGATGCCGATGGCAAAGAGGGTGAAGAAAAAGCCTTCGAGCTGCCCTGGGAACAGGAAACGGTTGAAAACGGCAAAGTTGATGTCTACCGAATTGAGGATCAGTTCGACCGAAATCAGGACGGCCAGCAGGTTGCGCCGCGTGAAGAAACCGTAGATGCCGACAAACATCATGACGGTTGATACGATGAGGTAATATTCCAGATGAATCATGGGTCTATCTTTTTCTTGCAATTAAAATAACGCCGACTATACAGGCCAGTATCAGGAGGCTGATTGTCTCGAAAGGGAGGAGATACTGGTGTTTGTCCACTCCCATGAGGGCGTGTCCAACGGTGCGCACGTCCAGTTCGCCATGGTCGAAATGGGAGGGGAGGAAGCGGTTTTTGAGGGTGAAGAAAAGGCACAGGACCAAACCGCTGCCGGCCGTCAGCAGCCCGGCAAGCATTTTGGCCCACTTTGGCCGTTTGGCACGGTCTTCGCCCTGCTGGGAGGAGGTCAGCAGGATGGAGAAGACGTAGAGCACGGTGATGCCGCCGGCGTAGATGAGCAGCTGTACGGCGCCCAGAAAGGAGTAGTTGAGCTGGAAATAGATGCCCGCCGTGCCGAAGAGCACGAAGAGCAAATAAGTGGCGGCACGCAGGATGCGCCGCGTCGTTACGGCCAGTATTGCGCTGGCGGTCATAAAGATGGCCAGTACTGTGAAGACGATCAGGTCAAGCGTTATTTCCATGAGTCTGTATCTGTTTATTGAGTATTTTCACCAGTTTGTCGCGGGTAAATACGGCGTGTTCAAAGGCGGTGTCGAAGCGGATGGCCTGCGCAGGGCAGACGTTGACGCACAACTGGCAGAACATGCACGAACCCAGGTTGTATTCATAGGCGAGCAGCCTTTTCTTCTTTTTCCCGGTTTCCGGGTCGGCGACGGTTTCCGACTCGATGCGAAGGGTGCCGTTCGGGCATGTGGTTGCACAGAGGCCGCAGGCGGTGCAGCGGTTGTTTCCGGCTTCGTCGCAGGGCATCGCCAGCGTACCGCGGAAACGGTCGAACAGGGTCAGTGTGCCGCGGTTTTCGGGATAGCGTTCCGTCGTCTTCCGCGTGAAAAATTCGACGAAAGTGACCTTCAGGCCCCGTATCAGCGAACATGTTCCGCGCGCGATTGCGGCTACGTAACTCCCTTTCCGTTTCCGTGCCGTTTCCGCCGGCTGTACGGCTTCAATAGCTGTCTGTCCATCCATCATCATCAGTCATTAATCATTATCCATTCATTAAAAGTGCCACCCGAAGACGACGCAGACGGTCATCAACAGCAGGTTGAGCAGTCCGATCGGTACGAGTATTTTCCATTCCAGCGTCAGGATCTGGTCGATGCGCAGGCGCGGGAAGGTCCATTTAATCCACATCAGCAGCCAGACGACAAAGAATGACTTGCCGAAAAACCAGACGAAGCCGGGGATACAGTCCATCACCCCGTTGAAACCCGTCCAGCCGGCGATGTGCAGTGGCATCCATCCGCCCAGAAAGATGGTGGCCGAGATGGCCGAGATGATGAAAAGATTCACGAATTCGGCCACGTAGAACAGTCCGAAGTGCATCCCCGAATATTCCGTGTGATAGCCCGCCGTCAGTTCCGATTCGGCTTCGGGCAGGTCGAACGGGCCGCGATTTACTTCCGCATTGCCGGCGATCAGGTAGATCAGGAAGGCGACCAGGGCGGGCACGTGTCCCTTGAAAATAAACCATCCGTCGGCCTGGCGTTCGACGATCTGGCTGAGTTGCATGGTGTCCGTCAGCACGATGACGGTCAGGATGGAGATGCCGACCGACAGTTCGTAACTGACCATCTGCGCTCCGCTCCGCATCGCCCCGATCAGCGAATACTTGTTGTTGCTGCCCCAGCCCGCCAGCAGGATACCCACCACGCCGATGGACGAGGCGGCCAGCACAAACAGTACGCCGACATTGAAGTCGAGCACCTCCAGCCCCCTGCTCACCGGCAGGCAGCTGAAAGCCAGCACCGAGGCCAGGATCACGATGTAGGGGGCCAGGTTGTAGAGAAACTTGTCGGCCTGGCGAATGACGATGATTTCCTTGATCAGCATCTTGATCATGTCGGCAAACAGCTGGAATATCCCGAAAGGCCCTACCCTGTCGGGTCCCAGGCGACACTGGAAGGCGGCGCATACCTTGCGCTCCATGTAAATCATGATCACGGCGATCACGGCATACATCACCAGAATGGCAATGCCCACCGCCACACATTCCACGAACACCGCCACACCCGACGGCATGAGCGACGTGAGCCAGGCATGTATCCAGCCTGTAACGATACTGAAGTCAAACATCTTTCATCCTTAATCTTTCATCCTTAATCAGTCATTTTCACCGGTCAATGTCGGGCACGATATAGTCGAGCGTGCCGCCGATGGCGATCAGGTCGGCGATTTTCGAACCGCGGGTGATCGTGTCAATGCAGGCCACGAGCGGAAGCCCGGTGCTGCGGAATTTGACGCGGTAGGGATACCTGTCGCCGCGACTCTCAATATACACGCCAAACTCGCCGCGACTTGACTCCACGGCCGAATAGTATCCGCCTTCGGGCATGCGGAGGACGGGTTTCATCTTCACCTGGAAGTCGCCCGCCGGGATGCTGTCGATCAGCTGCTCGATGATGCGCATGCTTTCTTCGATCTCGTCCATGCGCACCATGTAGCGCGAAAAACAGTCGCCCCTGTGGTAGAGAATTTCCCTGAAATCCACCTTGCCGTACATTGCGTAGGGATGGCGTTTGCGCACGTCGCAGGCCCAGCCCGAGGCGCGTCCCGTCCCGCCGGTTGTTCCGAACGAAATGGCGTCTTCGCGGCTCAGCACGCCGACGCCCTTCATCCGCTGCTGCGCGATCACGTTGCCCGTAAACACCTCATGATATTCCCGGAGCACGGGACGCAGACAGGCAATCAGTTCCTTCACGCGCCGTACAAAATCCGGATGAATGTCTGCCTGTACGCCGCCGATGGTATTGTAGTTGAGTATCAGGCGGCCGCCGGTGGTCTGCTCGAAGATGTCGAGAATCTTCTCGCGGTCGCGGAAGCCGTAGAAGAAGGCGGTCAGTGCGCCCAGGTCCATGCAGAGCGTGGAGAAGAACAGCAGGTGCGAATCGATCCGCTGCAACTCGTCCATAATCGTGCGGATGTACTGGACACGTTCGGAAACGTCCACCCCCAGCCCCTTTTCCACGCAGCGGCAGAAGGCATGTCGGTTTTGCATGGCCGAGAGGTAGTCCAGGCGGTCGGTCAGGGCGGCGATCTGGGGATAGGTCAGGCTTTCGCACATCTTTTCGATGCCGCGGTGGATATATCCGCAGTAAACGTGCAGCTTGCGGATGAACTCGCCTTCGAGCGAGACGCGAAAACGCAGCACGCCATGCGTGGCCGGATGTTGCGGGCCAATATTGATCACGTATTCGTCGTCTTCAAACAGGACCTGTTTCTTCTCGACCAGCCGTCCCTTTTTGTCTGTTTTGAAGGTCGAAGTGGTATCGATGGCGATTTCGTTGGTCATGCGGACGGGATTGACCGTGCGGCTGTTGTCGCAGTCCTTGCGCAGGGGATAGCCGACCCAGTCGTCGCGCAGGAAGAGGCGGCGCATGTCGGGATGGTCGGTGAAACCGATGCCGAAGTAATCGTAGACCTCGCGTTCGTTCAGCTCAGCCGTTTTCCAGCGGCTGCATACCGAGGGGAGTTCAGGATGTTCGCGGTCGGCCGTCATCGTCCGCAACACCAGCTGATGACCGTGCACGGTGGATTCCAGGTGATAGACGACGCCCAGCCCGTCGTCGCCCCAGTCCATTCCGGTCAGACTGCGCAGGAAGTCGAAGCGCAGCGCTCCGTCAGCGAGCAGCGTGTCCGCCACAGCGGGAAGCGCGTCCGGCTTCACCGTCATCACCGGCGGCGCTCCGTCCTGTCCGGCGTCCACCGTCGCATCGGGACACCGCTCCCGCAACATAGCTTCCATCTTACACATCCGTCGCTGTTTTTGGGGGCCGACCCGTTCCGTTCATTTTCTCATGCTTCATTCTTCTGTTGACGCCTCCGAAGAATTTCTCCAGTTTCACCTTGCGCTGGAGCTGGATAATGCCGTAGAGCATGGCTTCGGGGCGCGGCGGACAGCCGGGGACATAGACGTCGACGGGCAGGATTTCGTCGACGCCGTTCACTACATGGTAGGATTTTCGGAACGGTCCGCCCGACACGGCGCAGGCGCCGATGGCAATCACGTATTTCGGGTCGGCCATCTGGTCGTAAAGCCGTTTGAGCACGGGCGCCATGCGGTCGGTAATCGTTCCGGCCACCATGATAAAGTCGGCCTGGCGCGGGCTGGCGCGAGTGACTTCAAAGCCGAAACGGGCGAAATCGTAGCGCGCCGCGCCGACGGCCATATACTCGATGCCGCAGCAGCTGGTGGCAAACGTCAGCGGCCAGAGCGAATTGCTCCGCCCCCAGTTGACGATGTCGTCCAGGCATCCCAGCACGACGTTGCCGCCCTGTGCGTTCAACTCGCGCGCCATGGCTTCGAGGTATTCGTTATCGTTAAATTCCCCGTATTTTATTGATTTGATCCCGGGCTTTTTCACTTCCATTCCAATGCTCCTTTCCTCCAGGGGTACGCCAGTCCGAGCGCCAGTATGCCCAAAAAAAACAGGACGCTCACCAGCCCTCCGACGCCCAGATCCTGCACCGCTACTGCCCACGGGAAGAGGAAGACCGTCTCCACGTCAAACATGAGGAACAGGATGGCAAACAGGTAATACCCCACCTTGAACTGCATCCAGGAACTGCCGCGGGTCGGGATACCACATTCGTAGGCCTCGCCCTTCTGCGGATTGAACGAACGCGGCGAAATCAGCCGCGCAATCCCCAAAGCCGCCACCACCAGCAGGATGGCCGTGATCAATGATACAATCAGTAAAACGAAATACATGACATGCTATATGTTTAATTCGCGGCAAATATACGCATATTTCTTCCTGATTGTCCTTTGCCGGGCAAAATCATCCCAAAATGTCCATTGGAATCAGGGAGGTTGAGCGACCCGGGCCAACCGTCAGGAACCGTGGACGGCAAGTATAACTTTTCATACTTACCAGTATGGAGTGCCCATACTTACCAGTATGAGGTGTCCATACTTACCAGTATGAGGTGTTCATACTTGCCAGTATGGAGTGTTCATACTCGTCCGGCCGGCAGAGAGGTCGGGATCATCCCTTCCGCCCGCCCGTTTCTGCCGGCCTCTTCCGGATCGCAAACAGCATAACACACAAATCTTTCGACCCGTAGCCGGCGTTATCGGGAATATTTATCTATATTTGCGGGCGGGAACGGCAAACGTTCCGTATTTCAACCTGTATTTATAATGTATATGAAATATTTATTCTTGCTTGTATTGTATCTGTCGGCAGGGCTGGCCGCTGTGAAGGCACAGGAGATGGCTTCGCTTTTTGTCGACATGCCGGACGAATGTATCCTGCAACTGGAAGATGCCTGGCGGAAGGATCTGGTGGAACTGTATCGCGCAGGCAAACCGGCCGCGCTGGACAATACGATGAAGGGGCGTTCGACACTGGTGAAGTTGACGCCGGATTACCTGCTTCTGCAGTCGTCCGAGCGGAGCGTGGTGGAGATGAAACTCCTGCCGCTGATCAACCGTACGAACATCCTCTGCGTCGTGACGACCGTGAGCGCGCCGGTGGCCGACAGCCGCGTTGCGTTCTACACGACGGACTGGAACCGGCTGGAGGCCTCCGATATATGGACGCCCGCGACGGCCGACCGGTTCATCCGGGAAAATGCCGACCGTCAGAGCGAAGCCTTCCTGGACGCGCTCTCCCGCATGGATATGGATTTGATACGCTACCGCCTTCATGCCGAAGACGCCACCCTGACGGCCGAATATACGACGCCCGAATACCTGAGCGAAGATGACCGTGCAAAGGTGGTTCCCTTTCTGAAAGCCGAAGCGCTCGTGTATGAATGGAAAGCTGGACGGTTTGAACCGCTCCGCTAAAATAAACCTCTTATGAAGAAAGCCTTTTTTATATGCCTGTATCTGCTGCTGGCGCTGGCGCCGGCTGCACAGCAGAAACGGCCGGTGTACGTCGTTTACATAGGCAACAGCATCACGCAGGGCGCACTGATCGACGCCCCGGAGCACAATGCCCCGCCTGCACAGGCAAGCCGCTACCTGTCCGGACAGAAAGATATTGACCTGCGCGGGTTTTCCAATCAGGGTGTCAGCGGACAAACCACCGTCGACTTCCTTCCCGCCCAGCAAACCCGTTTTCCGAAAGTCGTTGCCGCCGCCGCGCCGTTTGCCGCAGACAGCGGGGCCATCCTGCTGTTCTCCGTGATGCTGGGCACCAACGACAGCGCCATCCGGGGGCCGAACGGGGCGCCGGTTTCACCCGTACAGTACTACACCAACCTGAAAGTCCTGCTGGACGAACTGTTCCGCCTCTATCCGGAAGCGGTGTTCGTGCTGCAGCGCCCCGTCTGGTACAGCCCGAATACCTATAATTCTGCGATGTATCTGAAGGCCGGGCTGGAAAGGCTGGTCAGCTATGCGCCCGAACTGGAGAGACTGGAGGAAACGTATGCCCGGCTTCGTCCCGGCCGGGTTTTCACGGGCGATACGGCCGCCTTCGACTATTTCAGGACGCATTATGCGACGGATTTGGTACCGGAAGACGGAAATGCCGGCACTTTCTACCTGCACCCGAATGCGGCGGGGGCCGCCCGGCTGGGCGAATTTTGGGGCAGGGCCATTCACCGGGTCATCGGCCAATTGCCGTGAAACCGGATTCTTGAGGATTCTTGAACAGAGATAACCGTTTCCCGGTCAGTAAAACTTAAATTCCACCCGGTCATAATACAGCGGCGCGCCGAGTTCGTTATACCGCTGGTACGTACTGCCATCATCAAAGGGGACAATCAGTTTGACCCTGGCATTTTCGCCTACATATTCCAGTACGGACTGCACAGCCGTGCTTAAAAAATACCATTCGGCCGACTGTATCGACATGGAGGCGTACTGGGAAATGACATTCTCGGCATAGCCGTAGACAAATTCGATGGGGTAATACTCATTGGTGAAAGTTGAAAATGAAAGAGTATCCGTTTGAAAGATAAACCGTCCGCTGCAGCGCATCAGGATCGTTGTGGAGTACAGTTTCGGACGGTTGCCGTTTCCGGAATCAATCACGTTCAGGTAAACGCCATTGTCCAGAATAACAAACTGCTTCTCGCCGAAAACGCCGTCTGCCGGATATTTGTTCAATATCTCGAAATTTTCGGTGGCAATCAGGCGGTCAATCGCCTTTTTCTCGTCCCGCTTCATTTCCGTATACGATCGCATGCTCTTGCTGCACGAGGAGATGCAAACCGCGCTCAATATCACTGTCAAAAGGCATATTTTCGTTTTCATTGTTGGCTTCCGTTATGAAATTCGGATGCAAATGTAACGAATATCCGCTACCCGGTTTTTGAATATCCAATTTTTAACCAAAGGACAGCAGCTGCGTTAGCATGGGGAACCATTCAAACACGGAGGACACGGAGACACGGAGACACGGAGACGGTGATCACGTTTTCCCTCCGTGTCTCCGTGTTCTCCGTGTTTAATTATAAGGAGGGCACGGTGGCGCCTTCCGGACAGCCTGTTGACGGCAAACGTACAGGCCTTGCACGTATCGGCTTGTCCCTGCACGGGTTGCTGATGCCGCCTGCTCCACCCGTGCATGTTTTTTATTAATTAACGATCAACATCTTGCACAGCGCAGGCAAATTCCGTACTTTTGCGTCATTTTGCAACATTTAATTTCAAATTATAGACATGATTACAAATATCTTTTGGTTTATTCCGGTAGCGGCGGTAACGGCGCTACTGTTTGCTTGGGTGTTTTTCAAGCAGATGATGAAAGAAAGCGAGGGAACCGACACGATGAAGGAAATCGCCGGCCACGTGCGCCGGGGCGCTATGGCTTACCTGAAACAGCAGTACAAGGTGGTGACGCTCGTGTTTGTCGTTCTCTGCATATTTTTTATCATTCTGGCTTACGGATTCGGTGTTCAGAATGGCTGGGTGCCGGGCGCATTTCTGACCGGCGGATTCTTCTCCGGACTGGCCGGTTTTATCGGCATGAAGACGGCCACGTATGCTTCGGCTCGTACGGCCAATGCCGCCCGCCGCTCGCTGAACAGCGGCCTGAAAGTAGCTTTCCGCGCAGGTGCGGTCATGGGCTTGACGGTGGTCGGCCTGGGCTTGCTGGACATCTCCCTGTGGTTTGTTGTGCTCAATTTTGTTTATCCGGCTACGGTGGCTCAAAATCTGGTAGTGATTACTACCACGATGCTGACCTTCGGCATGGGCGCGTCGACGCAGGCGCTCTTTGCACGTGTGGGAGGCGGTATCTACACGAAAGCGGCCGACGTGGGCGCCGACCTGGTGGGTAAGGTGGAAGCCGGTATTCCGGAAGACGATCCGCGCAACCCGGCGACGATTGCCGACAATGTGGGCGACAACGTGGGTGATGTAGCCGGCATGGGCGCCGACCTGTACGAATCCTACTGCGGTTCGATCCTGGCCACGGCCGCGCTGGGTGCCTCGGCCTTCTTTACACAGGGCGAGGTGCAGCTGAAGGCCGTCTTTGCCCCGATGCTGATCGCAGCGGTAGGCATCCTCCTCTCCATCCTGGGCATTTTCCTGGTGCGCACGAAAGAAGGCGCGAATATGAAACAGCTCCTCGGCGCGCTGGGACGGGGGACGAACATCAGTTCCATCCTGATCGCCCTTGCCACGTTCGGCATTTTATATATATTGGATATTCCGAACTGGTGGGGCCTTTCGCTCTCCGTAATCACCGGTCTGGCGGCCGGCGTGATCATCGGGCAGGCGACGGAATATTACACGTCCCATTCCTACAGGCCGACACAGCGTATCTCCGAAAGCGGCCAGACCGGTCCGGCCACGGTGATTATCTCCGGGCTTGGACTGGGGATGCTGTCGACAGCCATTCCCGTAATCACCATCGGCGTGGCCATTATGCTGGCTTATCTTTTCGCCGTCGGTTTCGACGTGGCTAACATGTTGACGGCGGAAAACCTGAGCTGCGGACTGTATGGCATCGGTATCGCCGCCGTGGGGATGCTTTCGACGCTGGGCATTACGCTGGCGACCGACGCCTACGGCCCGATTGCCGACAACGCCGGCGGCAACGCCGAGATGAGCGGCCTCGAACCCGAAGTGCGCAAACGTACCGACGCGCTGGATGCGCTGGGCAACACAACGGCGGCTACCGGCAAGGGTTTTGCCATCGGTTCGGCGGCCCTGACGGCCCTGGCGCTGCTGGCTTCCTACATAGAGGAAATAAAGATCGGGATGCAGCATATCGGACAAAACGTGCTGGAATTTGCCGACGGCGCTACGGTGGAAGTGGCGAAAGCGACCATCCTCGACTTCATGAACTACTACCAGATCAACCTGATGAATCCCAAAGTACTGGTCGGCGTCTTTATCGGTTCGATGATGTCGTTCCTGTTCTGCGGCCTGACGATGAATGCCGTCGGACGTGCCGCACAGAGCATGGTCAATGAAGTCCGCCGCCAGTTCCGCGAAATCAAGGGGATCCTGACCGGCGAGGCAACGCCCGACTATGCCCGTTGCGTGGCCATCTCGACCCGGGGCGCACAGAAAGAAATGCTGCTGCCCTCGATCCTGGCGATCCTGGCCCCGATCCTGACCGGCCTTATTTTCGGCGTATCGGGTGTGATGGGACTGCTGGTCGGCGGCCTGGGTTCCGGTTTTGTGCTGGC
>JAIRXI010000297.1 GCA_031268395.1 Tannerella sp.
CGTCTCCGACCTCTACAACAATCCCTACAATCAACTCGAACAGCAGATGCGCCTGAGTATCGAGAGTGTGCGCGAACGCCAGGAATGGGAACTGGTCAACAACAGGCATTTCGGCCTGCTGCACAGTGTGGAACCCGGATACCGCATCAGCCCCCGTTACGGGGCGCCCACGCCCGACGATCTGGACGAACTGCTCTCGCTGGTATGGAAAAATCCCTCTTTCTTCCTCGCCCATCCCCGTGCCATTGCCGCTTTCGAGCGCGAATGTACGTGGCGCGGCGTGCCCCCGGAAACGACAAACGTCTTCGGTACAGCCGTCATCCTCTGGCGCGGCGTGCCGGTTATTCCCAGCGACAAACTGGAGATCAAGGGGCAATACCTCACCAACCGTGGCGTGGGGACGACCGAGATCATTCTGGTACGTACAGGCGAAAAGGAACAGGGCGTCGTCGGGCTGCACCGGACCGGCATCCCCGGCGAAATAGCGCCCAGCCTGTCGGCGCGGCTGATGGGACTGGACAAGTTCGGCGTCGCATCCTACCTGCTGACCAAATACTTCTCGCTTGCCTCGCTGACGGACGACGCCATCGCCGTGCTCGAAAATGTCGAAGTCGGTTTCTATCACAATTACCTGCACCGCAACGCGGTCGAAAAATAACGCACGGTTATGATGGATATGGAACTGACCGGCATGGAGATGCTCCGGGAAATCGCCGGACGGTTATCTCCCGAAGAAACACGGGCGGGCGGGGCTTCCGACATGCCGCCGGACGGCGACATCAACCTGGAGGCCCTCCACCGGTCGTTTGTTTCCCTGCAAACGGACCCCCTGCCGTATTCGGAAGAACTCCGGCAGCTGCATTTCGACGATCCGGTTGCGACATCGGGCTTCTTCAGTCCCGAACTTGTCCGGCGCGACTTTCCCATCCTCCGCCAGCAGGTCAACGGCCGGCCGCTCGTATGGTTCGACAATGCCGCGACGACGCAAAAGCCGCAGGCGGTCATCGACGAAGTAGCCCGCTTTTACGCTACCGACAATTCGAACATCCACCGGGGCGCCCACACGCTGGCCGGCCGGTCGACGGATGCCTACGAGAAAGCGCGCGGGAAAGTGCAGCGTTTCATCAACGCTTCCGCGCCGGAAGAGATTGTCTTTGTGCGCGGGACGACCGAGGGAATCAACCTGATCGTTCAGACCTGGGGACGCAAGTACATACGGGAAGGAGATGAAATCATCATCTCCACGCTCGACCATCATGCCAATATCGTCCCCTGGCAGCAACTGGCCAGAGAAAAAAATGCCCGGCTGCTGGCGATTCCCGTCGACGACAGCGGCGACATCCTCCTCGACGCCTACGAACGCCTGCTCGGTCCCCGTACCAGGGTCGTTTCGTTCGGACAGGTAAACAATACGTTCGGCTCTGTCCTGCCGGCCAAAACCATGATAGAGATGGCCCGACGCTACAACGCGCGAACGGTTGTCGACGGCGCGCAGTCCGTCGCGCATACGCCGGTCGATGTGCAACGCCTCGACTGCGATTTCTTCGTCTTTTCGGGGCACAAAATCTATGCGCCGAACGGCATAGGTGCCGTATACGGCAAAAAAGAACTGCTGGACATACTCCCTCCGTGGCAGGGCGGCGGCAATATGATCAGGGACGTGACTCTTGAAGAGACGCAGTTCAGTGCGCCGCCCGCACGCTTCGAAGCCGGCACTCCGAATGTGGCCGGCGCCGTCGGGCTGGGTGTCGCGCTCGACTATGTGCAGCGCATCGGCTTGGCCCATATCGGGAAATACGAACACGAACTGACGGAGTATGCCCGCGCCAGGCTTGCGGAAATAAAAGGCCTGCGGCTGATCGGCCATCCGCGTGAACGCATCAGCGTGGTTTCCTTTATCCTGGAGGGTCTCTCCACACCCGAAATCGGGCAGTGGCTCGACAGGGAAGGCATCGCGCTGCGAGCCGGCCACCACTGTGCACAGCCGGCTCTGCGCCGCATGGGTGTGGAAGCAACCGTCCGGCCCTCGTTTTCGTTCTACAATACGTTCGGGGAAATCGACCGCCTGACGGAAGCCGTCCTGAAAATACTGGCCACACGCAGATAATCCGAATTTTTGGTCACAGGCAGAAACAGGGCTTTTGGGTTTATTTCCGGTAAGTGAGCCGGTATGGTATTTGCAGCTCCCACCCCGTGTTACCCACTGTTTCGTCCGATTTTTCGTTCGATGGCGGCCAGCATGTCGCTCAGCCGCTCAACCTTGCTTTTTGTAATCGCTATCCGTCCGGAACGGATGAACTGCAATACGCCGACCGTTTCGCTCAGTTCCCGGAAGAGCGCCTGCGTCTCCCGGTAGTGACCGCTTATCTCAAGCACGACATACGATTCGTTGATGTCCAGTATGCGTGCGTTGTATTTGCGAACAAGATCTTCCACCGAACCCATCTTCAGGAAGGCGTCCGTACCGAGCTTGTAGAGTGCGATTTCCTGATACACCAGGTCTTCATCCGTATTGTAGTATGCTTTCAGGACATCTACCCGCTTGTCAATCTGTTTCACAACCTTGTCTATCATGCCGGCGTCGGCAAAGGTCGTTATTGTAAACTTGTGGATCCCTTCAATGGCCGACGGGGAGACGGACAGGGTTTCTATGTTCAGTTGCCGCCGCGTAAAGATAATGGCAATCTGGTTCAGCAGCCCTACCGCATTCTCCGAGAAGATGATCACCGTATACAGTTTTCCGTCCATGCAACTATTTTCTTTTTCCATATCAATAAATCATGTCTGTCAGGGTGGCTCCGGCCGGAGCCATCGGATAGACCATCCCGCAAGGTTCCACCTCGGCCACCAGCAGGCTGGCGCCGTCGCCGTCCAGCATTTCGCGGATGGCATCGTCCAGTTCTTCCCGCCGTTCCACCCGACGGGCGTTCAGCCGGTAGGCTTTTGCACTGGCAACGAAATCCGGATTCTTCATGACCGTTTCCGAATAGCGTTCGTTGAAAAAAAGCTCCTGCCACTGGCGCACCATTCCCAGGTAATGATTGTTCAGCAGGATGATTTTTATGTTCAGGTTTTCCTGCATCACGGTACCCAGTTCCTGAATTGTCATCTGCAAACCACCGTCACCGACAAACAGGCATACCGTACGATCGGGAGCGCCGATCTTGGCGCCGATGGCGGCAGGCAGGCCATAGCCCATCGTACCCAGTCCGCCGGAAGTGACCACGCTACGCGTGCGGCTGTATTTGAAATAACGGACGCCCATCATCTGGTTCTGCCCGACGTCCGTCACGAGCACGGCTTCGTGACCGGTTGCCTCGGACACCCTGTGTACCACCTCTCCCATCCGCAGCGGACCGGACAGGGGGCGCGTTTCCGGTTGAATCACCTTCCCGTCCTCTTCCCGTTCGTCCGCGTCAAAGGATGCGATCCAGTCCGTGTGCGTGGCCGGGCGTAACAGCCGCGTCAGCGCCGCCAGCGTGTCCCGGACATGTCCCAGTACGGGAACGTTGACCGGTACGTTCTTCCCGATTTCGGACGGGTCAATATCCAGGTGAATGATTTTCGCCTGCCGGGCATAGGTATTCAAATTGCCCGTCACCCGGTCGTCGAAACGCATTCCGACGGCAATCAACACGTCGCACTCATTCGTTTTACGATTAGGTCCCAGGTTCCCGTGCATACCCAGCATCCCTTTGTTCAGCCGGTGGGCGGAAGGAATGGCCGAAAGGCCCAGGATGGTAGAACCGAAGGGGATGTCGGCTTTTTCCAGGAAAGCGGCCAGGAGCTGTTCGGCGCCGCCCAGTATCACGCCCTGTCCCACCAGAGCGAAAGGCTTTTTCGCCCGGTTAATCTGTTCGGCCGCTTCCGCTATCTGTTCGGGATCCGGATCGGGGACAGGCTGGTAGCTCCGGATGTGATTCACTGGATGGAAGGCATAGTCGATATGCTCCACCTGCGCATCTTTGGACAAATCAATCACGACCGGTCCGGGGCGCCCCGTCGAGGCAATGTAGAACGCCCGCGAGACAGCCCACGCGATTTCTTCCGCCTTGCGCACCTGATACGTCCATTTGGTAACAGGCATCGTGATTCCCATCACATCTACTTCCTGAAAAGCGTCCGTTCCCAGCAGGGATGAAGGCACCTGACCGGTAATGACCACAATCGGCGTACTGTCAATCATGGCGTCGGCAATACCGGTAATCGTATTCGTCGCGCCGGGGCCGGAGGTTACCAGCACCACGCCCACCTTGCCGCTCACGCGGGCATAGCCCTGCGCCGCATGGGTGGCGCCCTGTTCGTGACGAACCAGCACGTGTCTCAGCCGGTCGCGGTAATCATATAAACAGTCGTATATCGGGATGGCCTGCCCGCCGGGGTATCCGAAAATCGTATCTACGCCCTCGGCAATCAGTGTCTTCAACAACGCTTCCGATCCACTTATCCGGTTTGTTTCCTTCGCTGCTTCCATATCTGTTCTGTTCCCTGTCAATAGAGATTAAATGATTCTTACGCCGCCCCTGTCAGCCGAAGCCACCGTACGGGCGTATGCCTGAAGCGCTTTCGACACTTGGCGGTCGCGTACGGGTTTCCAGGCTTTGTCGCCCCTGGCTTCCTCCGCCCGCCGCCGGGCCGAGAGAATTTCGTCGCTCAGGCGAATATTGATCGTGCGGTGGGGGATGTCGATATCTATCACATCGTCGTCGCGCAGCAATCCGATGGCGCCACCGGCTGCCGCTTCCGGGGAGATGTGCCCGATGCTCAGCCCCGACGTTCCACCGCTGAACCGTCCGTCGGTAATCAGTGCACACGCTTTGCCCAAATGCATGGCTTTGAGGTAGGACGTGGGATACAGCATTTCCTGCATGCCCGGCCCTCCCTTCGGGCCTTCATAGATAATCGCCACGACGCAGCCTTCCTTCACCTTGCCGGAGAGGATCCCTTCACAGGCCTCCTCCTGAGAATGAAAGACCTTCACGCGGCCGCTGAACGTCAGGTTGCCTTCATCAACGCCGGCCGTCTTGACTGCGCAACCATCCAGGGCTATGTTACCCTTGAGGATGGCCAGTCCGCCCTCCGCGGAGTAGGCATGGGCAAGGTCACGGATGCAGCCGCCGGTGCGGTCGGTATCAAGCATGTCATAATACGTCGCCTGCGAAGCCATCTCCAGATTAAACCCGCCGGCCGGGGCGCTGCGGTATTTCCGAAGGGTTTCATCGCCGACGCCGGAACTGAGAATGTCATATTTCCGGAGGGCATCCTTCCACGTCAGCCCGTCAACGCGAACCGCCGACGTATCCAGCAGCCCGCCTCGCGCCAGTTCACCCATAATTGCGGGGATACCGCCGGCGCGGTTTACATCCTGCAGGTGAAAGAGGGGTGTGTTCGGCGCCACTTTGCAGAGACAGGGCGTTCGGCGCGAAAGTCGGTCGATATCGTCCATTGTGAAATTCACGCCGGCCTCGTGTGCAATTGCCAGCAGATGCAGCACCGTATTTGTGGAACCGCCCATGGCAATATCAAGCGTCATGGCGTTGAGGAAGGCAGCGCGCGTAGCGATGCTCAGCGGCAGGACGGAAGCGTCTCCATCGCCGTAGTAACGGAAGGCGTTGTGGACAATCAGAGCCGCTGCCTCGCGGAAGAGTTGCATGCGGTTTTCGTGTGTGGCGACGATGGTGCCATTGCCGGGCAGCGCCATTCCAATGGCCTCGTTCAGGCAATTCATCGAATTGGCGGTGAACATGCCCGAGCAGCAGCCACATGTCGGACAGGCGGCATTTTCAATCTCCCGTATCTGTTCGTCGGTGACGGACGGGTCGGCGCCCATGACCATCGCATCTATCAAATCCAGTTTCCGGTCGCCCCATTGCCCGGCCTCCATCGGCCCACCCGAGACAAATACGGCGGGGATATTCAGCCGCATGGCCGCCATCAGCATTCCCGGCGTTATCTTGTCACAGTTGCTGATGCAAATCATGGCGTCGGCCTTGTGGGCATTCACCATGTATTCGACACTGTCGGCAATCAGGTCGCGCGAGGGAAGGGAATAGAGCATCCCGTCGTGCCCCATGGCGATGCCGTCGTCGATGGCTATCGTGTTGAACTCGGCTGCGAAACAGCCGGCTTTTTCTATTTCAGCCTTCACGAACTGGCCGATTTTGTGCAGGTGCACGTGACCGGGCACGAACTGGGTGAATGAATTGACAATGGCAATCACCGGCTTGCCGAACTGCTCCTTCTTCATGCCGTTGGCCATCCAGAGCGCCCGCGCGCCGGCCATGCGGCGACCTTCGGTGCTTGTTGAACTGCGTAATACGTGTTGCATAACTGTACTTATATAATCATAAAAGCCTTTCTCAGCATGTAAGAAAGGCTCAATCCCGATATTTTCCAGACGACCGCATACCTCTCTCACGCTCCGGACGTCACCACTGCATGGCTCACGTGCAAGACCGACAAACTGGATAATGTAATCATCTGTTTCATTTGTTTCTGTTTTATTATTGCCGGGCAAAGATATAGGTTCTTTTATTAACGCCAAAATATTTCCGGAAAAAATGGTGGAAAAATCTCCAAAGGCCGCGCGTCAAAGGATGCGGTGGCATGTACAAACGGAGAGTCTGACAGATAAAAAAGAGGCCTCCCACTTCTAATGGAAAGGCCGTCTAATCGGTCTTCACGACCATCAAAGGTTGCTATGTTATGTATACGCATACCCATTTTGCAAAAATGATGCCAACTTATATTTTCGACCGATTTCACCCTTAATCTAACGAAAATCATGACAAATAGTCATATAGACAGAATCGATACCCATATAGACAGCCATTGTTTATGACAAAATGTCACATTCTGGATTTCGTTTGATTTTTCATATCTTTGTAACCGAAAATTTGAGATGAATAATTTGTATGAACCAAACAATGATATTGACCATTGGCCGCCAATTTGGTAGCGGCGGACGCATCATCGGGAAGAAGCTGGCTGAGGCCATTGGCATTGCATATTATGATAAGGAACTTTTCCAACTGGCGTCCAGGGAAAGCGGACTTTGCCACGACGTGTTCGAAAAGGCCGACGAAAAAGCGACCGACCGTTTGGCGTATGTCTTTTCACGCGGCCTTTCCTGTATGGGGATGTATACGCCTCAGCTGGACATTCTTTCCAACGAGGGACTGTTCAAAATTCAAAGCGATGCCATTCGCAAACTGGCTGAGACGGAATCGTGCGTCATTGTTGGTCGCTGTGCCGATTACATCCTGCGCGACTGTCCGAACTGTATCAGTTTTTTTATCCACAGCGCTTTCGAGAACCGCATTCAGCAGGTCATCGAACGTCAGCAGATAAGTGTAGAACAGGCGAAGGAGTTAATTCTCAAAACCGACAAATCCCGTGCCGCATATTACGATTATTTCACAAACAAAACATGGGGTAAAGCTTCGTCATATCATCTGTCTATCAATGCTTCGGTACTGGGTATAGACGATACGGTGGCTTTCATGAAAATTTTTGCAGAAAAAAGGATGTGTGCCGGAAATCATTGAGTCCTTAAATTTTTTACATCCTTGCACAAAATCGCTCGCACAAGGTATCATGCAGATGACAAAACAAGTTGCCCGTGCTTCAATTCCTGTTTTTTTCCGCCCGGGGCTTTTTTATCCGTTTGGGAAACCAGCCCTTTTCCACCCGCTTCCGCTGGTAAAACAGCTCGCCAATGCCCCATAATGCAGAAAAAGCGAAAACGCCGCATAGCGACGAAAGTATAACATTCTGTACGGTTACTGTCAAAATAATTCCCGCTATGCTGAAAAGCAAAAACGCCCACCAGCATTTGACGCCAAAATAATACTCGCCTTTAATCACCAGGGGATGAAAAATCCCAATAATGCAAAAAGTTCCAAACCCGATGACCAGCCCGGTCAAATGATAAGTTTCAATAAATTCCATCCATTTTTTTGTCTTAAAGATTATACCCTGTCACCTTATATTATATAGCTAATGGGGGCGTCATCTTCATCTGTTTCCTCGTCTTTGGCTGCCGGTTTTTCACGGACATCGTCTCCGTTTTGCTTTTCCGGTTCCGAATGATCCTGAATAGGCTTGTTTTCAGTTGTTTCATGCACCCATTCAGCATCCGTCTCGTCCAACAGCGGCTCAAAGATAGGAAAATCATCATTAAAATCCACGTCATTCGACGGAATTTCCAATATTTTTTCTTCCGGTTCTGATGTTACCATATCTTCCTCTTCTCTTTTAACAAATTCATTATCTTCCTCTTCACTGTACTCAATCTCTTTTGGGATTATCACTTCAATCTGTTGCATATCTTCGATTACTTCGTTCGGAGTGGATATATCCGTATCCTCCTCATCCTCGTCGTATTCGTCATCATACTCTTCATCCTCCGGTTCGCTAACGACAGTAACCGGTTCGCCGTTTTCCGGTTCACTTTTTTCGACTGGCGAAGCTTCCGGTATCGCCCGGAATACGTCAGGTGCTTCGGGGGGCGTGACAGTCTTTTCGACCAACCTGTCTTTTTTTGTCGTAACCGGTTCTTCGTCGATCTTCACAAGCGCCTTGCCCGTATCTGTTTTGTGTCTTCCCGCGAGAAGCCCCAGAAACATCATCATGAAAAAACCTTTGTTGCTTGAGAAAAACGTATCCGATATATTTTCAATAAAGACAAAACTGATTATTATCAATATAATGACAAACCGTTGGATGTCTCCCTCGCGTTTGAGGCGGACAAGTGCCTTGCCTGCACTGTGAATCCAGAAGAACAGGTAAAGCAGGATTCCGGATACGCCAAACTGAACCAGAGACGGGTAATAGGACGCAGTCACGGAATGCCAGTTCCGGGGCGAAAAGCCGTCCATGGAATTGAGTCCGTATGCAACATAAATCTGGGAATAATACTTGCCCGATATTTCAGTTGCAAAACTGGCGAAACCACTGCCAAACGGGAAGAAATCTTTCAGGAGATCAAGAGCTGAACGGTATAAGACGGAACGCGCCGTAAAATCGGAATCGCCATTTCCCGCATCAGGCGGAAAGAGATAGCCGACAATCTGTGATTTCAAAATATAAACAGTCAGCGCTAACACGATCAGTACGGCAAAGCCCGTCCGCCAGCCAGACTTGAGTACACGTATGTCCTGAAAACATATGAGTATACCGATCGCCAGGAAGTAAAACCCATAAAATCCGGCGTGAACAGCAATCATGCCGGCGGTTAGCATGAAGATAAAGGTAAACTGTTCCTTTACCATGAAATTGCTGCAATACAGATAAACGAGCGACAGGCAAACGATCCCCGACGCATAATTGGCTTCCTGCTCCATGACGGTTTTGAAAAAAGACGGATTCACAAGTCCGTAAATGCCGATGAGGATAAAAAACGGCCAGAGGTAAAGACAAATCCGTTTCAGCAACTTTTTTTGTGGAACGGAAAAGGAAGGCGCCAGTTGCAAGACGATAAAGAAGGTCAGATAAGGCCTGATTTGTAGCAGGAAATCCATGAAAATAGCACTCCGGGAATTATACGCCAGGTAGCAGGAATAGCAGAGATAGAACAGGAAAACACACAATAGAACTGAAATATCTACAGTGATCCGCTTCTTTTCGATGCAGGTAAAAAGGATATACAGGCCTAACAATATGATGCTTGCAGCCTTGTCCATACTTTTAAAACCCGTCACATCATACAGGATTACCCCAAAAATCAGAGTAAACACGAAAATGTAAAAAAAGTATACGTGTTTGATTTTTTGAATCAACATCTTTATTGGTCTCTTTTTCTCATCGGACAAAATTACGACATTTTTTTCATTTCAGTAATGAAAGATTGGTGTTTTTATACTTTTTCCGTCTTTTTTTTCTGTTTGCGTCAAAAAGGAAGAGGGTTTAATTCACATGGTAATCCTGTGAATTTTCATGATTTCGCCAACTTTGCTCATTGTATATCCTATAGTAACCAAAATGTCATGCCGGGATTGTATCCGACGGCATTTATATTCAGATGCTCCGAAAGGCTTCGATTTATCGGCGTCTGATATCCCCAGCGCATCATTGAGAATGAAAGCAACGCTCCGGCTGTTTCCTCTCCGAATGTGTTTTTCAGCATTGATATTTCTCTTTCCCTCCTTGTTGAAAACAGAAGGATGTACCGGTGAAGTCCTGCCGCATACACCGGAGGAACAGACCATGCCATACGCTGAACGTGTGACGGCTTTTTCAGACACAGGGTTTTACGGGAACCCGCAGTCAAGGCAAAAGGAAGACTTCCGGTTATTTTTTTGTGGCGCCTCAGTTATAAACGGCTTTGTACCATTCCAACTGCCTGTACCATTCATTCAGCCGGGTCAGGGGCGCCTGATGCGGATAGACCGACAGGCCGGAGAAATGCGTCACGGGAATAGCGCCCGTGTTTGAAGAATAGGTCTCGTTCGTCGTATATTTGCCCGTAACCGCCTTCTGCATGCAGAAGGTGAAGCGGGCGTACTGCTCCCCGGTCGCGATCCGGCCGATCACGTCGTCGAAATCATACAGCCTTGTCGACGCGCTTCTCAGGTCGGTCAATACCTGCCAGTCCGGGTAGGGCGGCGAAAAAACAGCCCGGTCGCCTGCTTCCGCCATGATCTCCCGCGTGACGGCCGCCAATTCTTCCAGTTCGTCCGTCTTTGTGATGGAGATATTGCCATAGGGTCCCTGGATATATTCATCCCGATAGAATTCGTAAAAGTCTTTAATCACCCTTCCGAGGTCGGCCTCCT
>JAIRXI010000335.1 GCA_031268395.1 Tannerella sp.
CTGTGGCCGTAAAAACAGCGCCCCGCGACTTACCAGGCATGTTTTTTCCTTTTAATACCATGGGGTTGAGAATTAAGAATTAAAAATTAAGAATTAAAAATTAAAAGTTTAGTATTTAATGTTTAATGATTAATGTTTAGTGACGTGAGATGAATAACATGTATTGGTTTTTCTGTCCCGTGAGGGACAGAATGTTGGTAGAAAAATGAACCGCAACCAATTTTTCGCGTGCCGTCAGGTACGCTATGTGACTGTCACCACATTCCGTACCTGACGGCACGGGATTGGATGGGCATCCGACGTTTTCTACCGACATTCCGTACCTGACGGCACGGAGCATTAACGCCGTCGAAAATTTTTCTACCGACATATTATCCCCGCCGGGACAAATCGTGTACTTCATTTTGCTTATATCCATTCTAATTATTTATTTCACGTTGCTTAGCGTTGAGAAATGGGAATTAATCATTAATCACTAACCATTAATCACTAACCATTAATCACTAACCATTAATCATTAATCACTAATCATTAACCACTAATCACTAACCATTAATCACTAATCACTAACTACTAATCATTGATTATTGATTTCCAGGCGGAGGTAATCGTACATCAAGCCGTTATTGACCGGGCCGCTTGGGATGGTGAGTGTCAGCTTGTTTTTGCCGGCGTGCAGCAGCGACGCGTCAAAGGTCACATCCTTTTCGTACCAGAGACCCTGAGAGCCGTGGCGTGTGATTACGCCGTCACCGGTCAGGCTGTTCAGGCCGTCCACGGATTTTTCATTCACTTTCATCTCCAGACTCCGCGTTCCCGTGCCACAGATGGCTAACCGTAAATGAGCCGTTCCCGCCGGCGCTTCGGACAGGTCGAAAACGATATGGCGGGGCGCTGCCCGTCCGATAGCCCGGACGCCATAGAATGGTTCCGACTTGGCTTCGGGGTCTTCGTTGTACGGTACGTGCTGGAAAAACCAGTCCCTTGAGTAATCGCTCTGTCCGACGACGTAGGTGATGTCATCCGGGAAAAGACGGGCATATTCTAATGAAATCTCCGGGTCGCGGCGTTTCTCCGCCATGAAAAATTCGGAAGCATTGCGGTTGGGCGTTCCTATATCCCATAACATGCGACCTTTGCGCTCCGGCGTCCAGTTCAATTCGCCCAGTTGCAGCGCTTTTCCCGGCTCTACGGTGACGCCGGCTTGAACAAACTCACCCAATACCCCGTCGGTGAACGCGTACAGCGTATATTTCCCCGGACGCACATTCGCTATCCCGAACGTACCGTCCGCGTTTCCCTTCGTCCAGAACTGATAAAACTTGGCATCCCGCTGCCAGCCGGTGAGAGCCTGCGGCGCATCTTCCGGGCGCGGCGAACGGTATTCGCCGGCCGTCAGCCCTACGTTCAGGTTGCGAAATGCAGACGCGCCCGGCTCGTTCAGTACGAGTTGTCCGCTGACGGTCGCCCGTTCGGCGGCTTTGGGATAGCCTGCATCTTCCAGCCATTCGTAAGGCCATTTTGCGATTTCCGCTGCCGCGCGGTTCTTGGCATCCTCATAGATGGCCTGCGGGTCGTCGCCGGTGTTGGCATAAATGAACATCGGACCGATGATTTTTTCCCATGTTTCCCCATCGGCAATATTCACTTCCGCACCGCCGTAGTGACTGCTACGCCAGTAGTTCAGAACACAGGGGGCGGCTTCCTGGTTCGTGTCCCGGTGGCCGAGAAATTCCACTTTGGTGGGGCCTCCTCCCATGTATTCCATTGACGGGTTAATGAAGAAAAGTCCCGTATGCTCCGTTGTGCTTGACCATCCGAAAGCCGGATTTTCCGACTGGTTGGCCGTATAGACATATTTGTCGCCGACAAAAAGGTCCTTGGGATAATGGCGGTTCACCTCCCGGTCGACGCTTATCCAGTCGAAAAAGGGAGCCAGCTTGGCGCAGTAACGCGCTTCCGTGAACTGTGTCAGCGGATAGTCTGCCGGATGGCGGAAAATGGAATAGGTATAGACGCCGGAAGCATCGCGTTCGAGCGTGTAACGTATCTCGACGTCGACCGTTACATTCCCGCCGGGCGCCGCGCCGGGGCCTGTTCCCATTTTACGCCCTTTGGAAATGGCTTTCAGCGAGACCTCCGCCCGCTTGCCTCCGTTTTTTGCGGGGTCAATCGTCACGGACGGAATGGCAGGCTCCGAGCCTTTGACGCCCATCACGTCGTGCGACCAGTAACCGTGCGCCGACCCGGTGGCAACCGGATTGCGCCAGTTGGGATTGTTCGCCGGTTCGCCGCCTGCAACAGCAGGAATCGGTTCGGGGGACAGTTGCGTGGCAAGTAATTCCCTGTCCTGATAACGGAAAGAGACGAGGTCGCCGGTGACTTTGGAGATGCGCGCCCGGACGATGCCGTTATCTAATGTATAAGTTTCCGCATCTTCGGCCAGCGTGACGCGGGGCGTGGATGTACACGACTGTGCAATCCCGAAAAGTGCACAGCATGCTGTGAGCATTAACAGTTTTTTTAATAAAGTTTTCATGCGATTCTGTGTTTAATTTATTTTTATATGTACTTGATTTATTCTCATCATTAGTAAGATTAGTGACTCTTCATCCATTCGATGATTTTGTCCTGCATACCGTCCGTCAGGCGTCCGTAATCGTTCGGCTCGTGCAGTCCCAGCCTGTCGGCGGCCTGTTTGAAAGTAAAGACCGCCTGTGCGCGTTTTACGGCGGCACGCACATCTTCCGCATGGGCATCCCGGTCTTTCAGGGGCTGCACAATCAGAACGGGACGGGGTGCAATCAGCGCCATCAGGTCGTCGTAGTCGTACGGCAACTGCGTTTCGTGTCCGGCAAAAAGCCCGATACGCGGTATCAGTCCGTAAAGATGACTGTAGCGTGTCATGCCGCTTGCGCCGCGTTCGGGGGTGTCGGTGCGCATCGGCGTGAATCCCGCTACGGAAACCACGCCGGCGATACGCTCGTCCAATGCGGCGGCATACAGTCCCAGCGAACCTCCCATCGTGTATCCGAAAACCCATACGCGCCCGGCATCCGCCAGCGTGTCGGCCTGCAATGCGTCAATGGCGCTGCTCAGGTCTTCCACCATTTTCCCCATGCGCGAACTGTGCGGGAAACGGTCATAGAAAGGAGCCGCCTCGCTCCAGCGCGTGCCGAAACCTGTCTGGTCGTAGGCGAGGACGGCGTAACCGGCCTTTGTCAGCGCCAGAATCGGATGCAGGTCGCGCCGGTAGACCCACATGTAACCTAACGGATAGTGGTAACCGTGCAGCCAGATGACGGTCGGGAGTTTTGTACCCTCGGGCGTTCCGGCAGGATAGTAGAGGTCGCCCGTGATACCGTCGAAGAAGATGCGCCGCGAGGCAACGTTGTCTTTTTCGGGCGATGACCATCCGTAAGAGGTTCCTCCTGCAGCGATGACCCACGACGGGACGTCCGGCGCCAGCTGTCCCGGATTTCCCACCTGCCCTTTGGCAATCTCTGTAGGGCCATATACCGGACGGCGGGACGCGGGGAACGGCCGCCGTTCCGAGGGCGGGATGACCAGTTTGGGCGGAGTATTGCCCAGCATCCGGCGAATCCCGTCGCGCAGGCTGCCGGCTTTCCCGTCCCATTCCGCGGACGAAGCGGCTAACGGTGCGGTGGCGGAGTGCGGAGGATACGACAGCAAGTCTGCCTTTTCACCGGCTGCTGCCTGCCATTGTCCGAAGTTCCACGGGAAGATAAAGCGGTTTATCCATTCCCTGCTGCTGCGTCCGAACTGCCGTTCGAGCCAGTCTATGCAGGCATCCACGTCATTGCTGCCATGGAAACCGGGTACCGCCAGCAGCCCCAGCCTGTCCGGTTCGCCCAGACGTTCGTATACCGTTTGGGCGGAGGCATAAGCCTGTTCCATCGCCCAGCCGTTTGCCACCTGGTCGGTGTATCCCCACTGAAACAGAGCGGCGCGCGGCGCAACCAGGGCGGCGAGCAGGTTGGCGTCGACCGGCAGACGGTCTTCCGCCCCGCTGAAAAAGCGCAGGCGCGGATGAAACCATGTCGGGAAAGAGCGCGTAGTCGTTTCGAGGCCTTCGCCTCCGCCGCGTTCGCCCGAAAAGCGCCAGGGCACGATGCCGCCGACGCCCGTGCTTCCCGCAATGACGGCCGCGATGCGTTCTTCGACCGCTGCCGCCATCATGACCATCTTGCCGTCGCGCGAGTAACCGTTGATTGCGATGCGCGTCGTGTCTACCCGGGGCAATGTGGCCAGATAGTCGACAACTACCTGCACCAGCCATGCCCGGCGGGGCAATGCGGCAAAATCATATTCCGGGTACACGTCTTTCAGCGGTGCAGCGTCGTCCATGGCGTCGTTACCCGCATATCCGGCCGAAATATATCCGCGCCGGATGACCGTCGCACCCCAGCCGGCGAGGTTCGGACTAATCATCACCGGCAATTTTTCCTGCTGACCGCCATCGGGGATAACGACCCGGATGCGCACGGAGCCTTTGCCCTGCGGCCCGAACTCCACGCGTACATTTCGTACCGTATACCCTTTGCCCGCCGTCTCGTCCAGCAAAACGACCTGCGTGATGGACGGTTTGGGCGGAAACGTTCCGGTGACGTATTTTTCAAAAAGCTGCATAATCTCAGTCCGTCGCGTTCGCCATTCCGCCACGGTATTTCCGACCGGCCGTCCGTCGAGAAAGCGCAGCGGGTCGGGCAGGAGATTGGATTTCGGCAGTTGTCCGAAATCAGGGGGCAGTTCGCCGGAAGCCTGTTGCCAGGCCGTCCATTCCGGCGAATCCGGCAAAGTGCGCCGCATCCATTCCAGGTAATCGCGCTGCGTTTTTCCGTCGCCGGCATCAGACGCCTGTTCCGGATGTCCGTTTACATTACCCGAACTGCCCGGCAACCAGCCGAGGCATAAGCATAAAGTGTAGTAGAAGATTGTCCTTTTCATGTATATTCTTTTAATTGAGAATTGAGAATGGATAATGGAGAATTGAAAAGCGGGAAGCAAGCCGGACGGCGGATATGCCGACCGGATTGCTTCGCCGCGTGTTTGTTAATTATAGCCCGGATTCTGATAGGCCTGTTTGGCGGCCGGAGTCAGCGAGACGTTGTTTTCGTCCGTCAGCATGTCGAGGAAAGTCTGCGGGAAAGGCTTGAACGTATGGGAAGGCGTGAACGTGCCTTTACCGATACCGGTTTGCCCCAGCCCGTTGACAATATTATCCGCCACATCCCATAGCGCAACGCTCGGAGGCGCTCCAATCTGGTAGTGTGACATGATGCGGTCGGCCTGCGTGCCTGCATGGTGAATGGCTTCGTAATAGGTATATTCCGTGTTCATTTCGCGGGCATACTCGTTGTGGATGAAGTTGACGAAACGGAAGAGGTCTTCCGACATGCCCGTCGTGTTGAAAACAGGATAATTTTCAGCTTTTGACCGGGGCGAAGCGCCATCCCACCAGGAGGCGTCGACTCGCATGTCGTTCGTTTTATCGTCCGTGACGGTGTACGGATATTGGCGTTCGGAATCGTCGAGTTCTTCGACTCCCGGATAAAGGCGTGCGAGGACTTCGGCGCGATTTTCGCCCGGTTTGTAGGCGGCGCGCGCCCGTACGGTATTGATATCGTCAACGGCCTGCTGCATGCTTCCCTTGCGTCCGTAGGCTTCGGCGCGAACCAGGTAAGTTTCCGCCAGGCGGAAGATGGTGACGTTGCGTGTACCGTATTCGCTGTTGGTCTGTGGCCGGTTGGGGTCGATATGCTTTTTGGAACAGGCCAGGGTGCTGCTGTTGCTTGTAATATCAAGGCCTGTGTTGGTATTCACGTAACGGTCAATCGGGGAGCGGCGGTAATAGTACCTGTTATTGTCTTCGTCGTAGATCCAGCGCACCCAAAGTCCGCCGTAGGGCTGTGCCTTGGCTTCCCGGAGAGTAATGGCTGTGGCTTTGGTATTTTCAAGGAATGCCAGTCCGATGTCATTGGCGCCAACTTTGTGCTGGCCCGGAACGGCCTGGCGGCCACCCCACGATTCACGGCTGTAGTTCGGGAGGATGTTGCCGTTAAAGTATCCGGCGTCAGCGTCGTTTTCCCACGTCTGCGAGCCGTTCTGCGAACTGTTGTAGGCAAAATAAGGCTGTTCGGCGGTGCCCCTGGCATCGCCTTCTATGTAGACGCTGGTATATTCTACGCGAAAACTCTTCTCGAAACGAGAATCGGCCAATTTATCGGTAAAGACGTCGTATGCGAAGTCGGTCGGCTTAAAGCCGGTGTTGTTCGAGCCGTATGTGAATGTGCGCGCCGGGATGCCGTAAAGTGTATGAACGTAGGTGGCGGTGAAATAGCCTTGCGAACGCATGGCATACCGTCCGTTGTTGCCGTCTATGTTTCCAAAGCCGGCGGCCAGGATGATTTCACGGCTTTTTTCATTGCTGTAATCTCCTATTTTCACATCGAACAGTCCCCAGTAGTCCGGCTCGAGCAAGAACTGTCCGGATTCGATTACCTGAGAAGCAAAATAGATGCATGAATCCAAATCCGTGGCGACATTACCCTTATACAGCATTTTCAGATGCGGCGAACTGCTGTTTTCGTACTGTGCGGCCTGCGCCCTTTGCAGGTAGAGCTTGGCCAGGAAATGCGCTGCCGAGTATTTCGTGTGACGTCCCCGTTCGGAGGCTACATCGGGAAGATGTTCCCATCCGTAACGCAGGTCGCCGATGAGCTGCGTATAGATGTCTTTCGAACTTGACTTTTGGAAATAAAAGTCAGGAGGCATGCCGCTGTTACTTTTCAGCGTCATGTAGACGTCGCCCAGCATGGTGTTAAGCATGTAATACCACCATGCGCGGTTGAAACAGACTTCGGCGCGGCGCATGGCAGCATATCCGGCATCGGTGGCGAAACGTCCCGGCGCCGTTGCATTGTCGAAAGATTCGATGGCAAGGTTGCAGCCGTTGATGCCGGGGTACCCGCCAATCACCTGGTTATTGCTGTAGATACCCATCAGGTCGTTGAGGCGTACTCCGGCTCCGTTCGGGGCGCTGGGACTCCATACATTGACATTGAATGTACTCCAGTCCGCACTGCCAACCCAGCCGATGTCGGTGCCCATCTCAAAATTATAGGCGCCTTCCTGCCAGCCAAATTTGAAGCGCAGAGCGTTGTAGGTGCTTACGACTAACTGTTCCAGCCCAGTCTCCGTTTCGAAATATTCCTGAGTGATGGTAGCAACCATTTCTTCTTTCAGGAAATCCTGACATGAACTCATGCTCAATATGGCCGAGATCATTATGATTATATATTTTTTCATCTTTGTAATAGTTAAAAATTTGACAAATTTAGAATCCTAATCTCAGTCCGACTACGAAACTGCGAATCTGCATGGTGTTGTTGGTTTGTCCGATACCGGAATCGCCGGTAGCGGTCTGAGTTCTTACGCGCCATCCGGTGAGGTCGTCGGGGTTAAGACCTAATTGCACGGCCTCGCCTCCCCAGATAAAAGGATTCAATACCTGAGCGTAGATTTGCGCCCGGCCGATGTCCCACCTCTTGAGCAGGTTCTGTGGGACGGTGTAGGACAGGGATATATTGCGAAGGTAGAACATCGTTCCGCTCGTGTAGTTGCGTGTGCTGTTATGGTCTGTTAATCCGGGAGTGGACGTGGGCTGATAGAATTTAGCGCCGGGATTGTCCGGGCTCCAGACGGAATTTTCCACACGGCGTCCGAAAGTTTGCAGCGCTCCATAGTACATGTTGCCGACGCGGGCATAGAGGAACGCGCTGAGTTCCCAGTTTTTGTAGGCGAATGTATTGGTCAGTCCGCCTACCCATTTCGGGCGGCTCGTCCCCAGTATGTAGCGGTCGGTTGTGGCGGCAATCACTCCAAAGCCATTGTCTTCGTATGTAAACTCTTCGCCGTTGACCGTGACGGTTTTCCAGCCATCCGCACCTTTTTTGCTGTTGTCAATATTCAGCGGCTGGTCGACGACTTTAGTCTGTCCCGGCTGGTAGTTATAGTTGGAGATTGTCTTGTAGAGGGCCATCAGGCGCTGGTCTTCGGGCGTATCCTGCCAGAGGCGGTCGTACTTGTAGTCGTAAAACACGTTGATTGGCTGTCCGACGAACCATCCGTTGGTGACGTCTTCTTTAACGCCACTTGCCAGTTCCACGATTTTTTCACGGTTAATTGATACGTTGACATCCATTGTCCAGCGGAAGTCCTTTTGATCGATGTTGACGGATGAGACGGTGACTTCGAGACCTTTGTTCTGCGTTTTGCCGATATTGGCGCGCACCTGGGTGTATCCGATGGTGGCAGGCAGTGTACGGTAGAGTAACAGGTCGTCGGTATTTGCCTTGTAGAGCTCGATACTTCCGGAGATACGCCCTCTGAGCAGGGAATAGTCGAGACCGGCGTTCCACTGGGAGGTCTTTTCCCAGCCTAACTGCGGGTTGGGCATGACGTTAGACTTATATCCGGCAGAAACGGATTTGTCGAAGTAATAATAGGCTGAATTGATACCGCCGGTGGTGGAATAGGCCGATACAGCCGCGTTACCCGTTACGCCGTAGCCTACCCTTAATTTGAGCTGGTTGATGACGTCAATATTTTTGATCCATTCTTCCTCTTCCATTTTCCAGGCGAGGGCGGTCGAGGGGAAAAAATCCCATTTATGCCCTTCGGCCAGTACGGAAGCGCCGTCCCAGCGGCCGGTGACGGTCAGGAGGTATTTGTTGCTCAGCGAATAGTTCAATCTTGCCATGTAGGACATCAGCTGTGTTTCGGTCATTGATGTTCCATAGTCGTAGGGTGTTGAGGTAGCATTTTGCTGCAGACTGTACCACAGCGAGGACGGGAAAATCAAGTTTTGCGCCCGCAGGTGTATTTCTTCATCGTGTACTCGCTGGGCTGATTGCAGCAGGGTGGCGCCAAGCGTATGGGCGCCCCATGTCTTATCGGCATACAGCAGGTTTTCTACGATCCATGAGAAATACGAACGTGTATGATTGCGTCCTGTACCGGCGGCCGAAGCGATCGGACGCGCTCCGAAAGGATTGGAAAATCCGGGACCGTAGTAATACCCGGTCCTGTGGTTGCGGTATTGTGAACCGAAATTCATGCGGTAACGCAGCCAGGGAACAAAACGTATTTCGGCAAAAGAGTTTGCCATTATGGAATACTGGCGTATTTCATAATTGGCGTTAGCCATGTTGTTGACAATATTATCGTATGAAATTCCGTCTACGGCAGCCGGCCTGAATACGGCTCCCGTTTCGTCGTAGGCGGGGGCGTAGGGGAGTAATGATTGCGCCTGTCCGTACGAATCCTTGTTCCCGGCGTTCGAATTTCCGTTTTCCAGACCGCGGTTCTGGATGTTATAGGCGCCATTGGCAGACAGGCCGGCCGTCAACCATTTGCGCGGAGTTATCTCTCCGTTCAGGTTGAAATTGTAACGGTTGTAGTCCTGGTCTTTCATTGGCGACTGCTGGTTGAGATAGCCCACCGACATGTACAGTTTGGAGTTGTCGGAGCCGGAAGAGAGGGAAATTTGATGGTTCTGTACGACGCCTGTGCGCACTACCAGGTCTGTCCAGTTCTGGTCAAACAGGTTTGCCGCGTTGTAGACGGGTACCTGATCGGCGTATCCCCGTGCGATTTCATCCGGGGTAGCCTGACGCAATACCGGTTTGGAAGGATCGTTGTCGGTCAGCTGATAGGCCGTTCCGAGGATGGGACGCATGTAATTCAGGCTTTCCATGAAAAGGGTATAGTCCCGTGCGGGGTCAGGCGCCGTACCGTAGGCGCCGGCGTATGTTCCGCCGTTGAGATAGCGCTGGCGCTGCCAGTCGAGCAGTTCGCCCGCATTCATCCAGTCCGTCATCGGATGGATTTTGCTGAACGTGACCGTTCCGTCATAATCGATAGATGTTCTTCCTTTTGCTCCCTTTTTCGTGCTCACAAGCACTACGCCGTTAGCGCCGCGCGAACCGTAGATAGCGGTGGCCGAAGCATCTTTCAGGATTTCAATAGAGGCAATGTCGTTCGGATTTATGTCCGAAATGGTGCCTGAAATCATAGGAATACCGTCAATAACATATAACGGATCGTTGGAGGCGTCGATGGAGCGGTTTCCGCGGATGCGGATTTCCCCGACTTCGCCCGGTCGCGTGTTGGAGGTGATGTCCACGCCGGAGGCTTTTCCCTGGAGGGCCTGTACGGCATTCTGTACCGGGCGCTCCTTGATGGTTCGTTCCGTCACGCGGGAGACGGAACCTGTGACGTCGCTTTTGCGTACCGTTCCGTAACCGATGACGATGACTTCTTCCAGTTCGGCCACGTCTTCGAGCATGACCACATTAATAATGTTCCGGTTGCCTGCCGTGATTGACTGTGAGGCGTAACCGATGTAATTAAACTGTAATACGGACTGTGCGCCGGGCACATTGATTGAATAGGCGCCGTCGGCATCCGTAATTGTTCCTGTGGTTGTCCCCTCGATGCGAATGTTCACACCTGCCAGCGGTTCTCCCGTTTCGTCGTTTACCGTTCCGGTAACTGTGACCGCCTGTGACATTCCCCACAGGGCGAACTCCAGGAACAGGCCGACTGTAAGGCCTGCTTTCATCCATGCATGTTTTCTGATAAATGATTTCATTAGAATTTGATTTTTTTTTTGAGGTATTAAGTTGAATAAAAAATTAATCCGTTATCGTTTGTTTTTATTATTTGCAGACTTCTAATTTCTTTTTTTTTAAAAGTTAGAATCCGGAGTGCAAAGGAACGGTGTTTCGTTATAACAAACAATGTATTTTCATACCGTTTAATGGAAAATTATGCGATTGCGCATGATTTTTTGTGCGTAATTTATGTTGTTTTGTTCATCCGGGTAATTATCTGAATTTAAAAAAAAATAACCATGATTCCCATTGCCCAATTCCGTTACGAACCCCTGTTCCCCGTCCTTGCGAACGCAGTGAAGCAATCCAGTCCGCCGCCAGCGCCCGGATTGCCTCGCCGCTCGTCCTCGCTAAGACGGGGTTTGGCCGGGGGGGGGTATGTCTCAGCAGCGATTCCCTGCGCCGTCAGCAGCGACTACTCCCTGCGCCGTCCTTGCGAACGCAGTGAAGCAATCCAGGCACAGGCGGTGCAGCACAGACGGTGCAGTCCGGGCGTCTGTCGGGGCATCGCCTGCGCCTGGATTGCTTCGTTCCTTACAATGACGAAAAATAGAGCCGCTTATTATCAACATATTAACGAACCGTTTTTTTTTCGTCTTTTTCCCTTTTTTTCCCGGCGAAGCTGGGGTGGGATCTCGCAAATGACGACGGTATTCGGCTTTCGAGACAGTCCGTTTATTATTTTTTAACATATCTGCCTCAACGGAGTTTCCCGGAGGATAGTCGGAGGATAGTCATAGGATAGCAGAACGAAAAAAGGACATCGGATTAACCTGTTTTAACGCATTGACCATGCTATACTTCATGTGGGCTAAGAACGAATATAACGATGAACGATGAACGGATTCATAGTTCATAGTTCATCGTTAGATTATGAATGCCCTCCGGGCAAGCGACCATTCATCTTCAGGCTTTTATTGTAATTCTTAGGTCGAACTCAGGTTTATGGGTGTCGCAAGAAAAAAAGAACTGTACGAACGGCAGGAAAAAAACAGCC